>NZ_JAZHPF010000023.1 GCF_036543075.1 Deinococcus sp. YIM 134068 | reverse complement strand
CCGGGCCCGCCGCCCCGCCGCCCGGAACCTTTTGTACGGACGTGGCCTGATCGTCCAGAATTCCAAGCGACCTGAGATCCTCGTCCGTGACGGTGGGAGTGTCCTCGCCGTTCGCCGCGTCAGCGGCGCCGCCGACAGGCGGCTGGGGGTGCGCGGTGCTCGGGATGTCCACCGGGGTCCCCTCTTCTCGCGCAGCGTCCCCCGTGGTGGTGTGCGGTGGCGGGCTGGGTTCGGCCACCGGCGCGGCCGTTTCGCTTGCGCGCGCGCGCGTGTTGTCTTCCAGATTGGAATGCACCACCACCTGGGAAGGATCCCTGAGAGAAGACCCCTGAGAGAAGACCCCTGTGGTATTGCTACGGGCATTTGCCCGGTTGGACGCGGAACTTTGCCCGGCTCCATCCGGAACTTTGCCCGACTCCATTCGGACATTTGCCCGAGTGCTCTCGGCGTCTTCGCCCGGGTGCTCCTGGGCGCTGTCTTCCCGCTCGTCCGCCGGGCTGGGGTCGAGTTCGGGGGGCTGTCGCCCGGCCTCCCAGGTGTCCACGGCGGCCTGCACGGCGGAGCGCATGAACATCCACTGGGGCTTGCGATCCCACTTGCGCCTGGGATTGGTGCGCGTGGCGAGAAAGCCCCGCTCGACCAGTCGAGCGAGCTTCTTGCGCAGGGTCTTCTCGTCGTAGATGCCTAACAGTTCGCCGACCCACTCGTCGGCGCTCATATGGACCCACAGCGACTCGTCGGCCTCGGGGATCTCGCCCCCGCTCACAGCGACCTTGTTGGTGTGCCGGGCCTGCTGGCGCTGGGCCAGCTTGTAGCCGTACCAGCGCTCGTTGGCGTTCAGGAGGTGGGCCTCGCACTTGTCCCCCTCGCAGATGGCGAGGTAGGACTCGCGCAGGGCCAGGGTGCGCTGCCCGGCGGGCTGGCGGATGACGGTAACGTCAACGGTCATGCGACTGCTCCAGCGCGGTCCTGGGGACGAGGTCCCCGCCCGGCACGTTGACCGGGCACGCCCAGGTGCGTATCCTGGGCACAGGCCGATGCCTCCGGACTCGCCAGTCCGGAAACAACTTCGAGTTTTACGAGACGGACACCCTCTGCGAGTAACGGCTGCCAGGCCGCGCGGGGGGTGAACCCGTTCATGGGATGCTCGGCCATGTCCGGGTCGTCTGGCAGTGTAACGCAGGTCAGGGTGGGGGGACGGATCGGGGGCGTGTCCACATCCGTCACCGTGGGTGCGCGCGCCCCCGGCACGCAAGGGGAGACGGGGCGGAGGGTGGCGGGAGGGCGGTCAAGTGTCGTCACGTCCCTCACCGTGGGTGCGCGCGCCCCCGGCACGCAAGTGAGGACGACTGGGGCAGCGGTAGGGTGGCGCTCAGGTGTCATCACATCCCACACCGTGGTTGCGCGCGCCCCCACGTGACAAGTGGGACCCCCCATCACGCTGCTCACCGAGCGCAACTCCTCGAGCCAGAGCAGCTCGCGGCAGCTGCTTCCCGCGCCAGGGTCTGGCGCGACCATCAGCTGTGTGCCCGCTCGGGCGAGCATCATCGTCGCCATCCCTACTGACAGGCCGTACAGGCGGCTCGGCTTCAGTGCGCTAGGCAACCTAACTTCGCCACGGGGGGCCTGGGACGAAACGGGCTGGGGAGACGGAGGTCGAGGGCGGATAGCTCGGCGAGGGGGTGGGAGTCGGGCACAGAGCAGGGCACGCGCGCGGGTGCAGATGTCAAGCCCACCGCCGCAGCTCGTCCGAAAGTTGGTCTTGCTGGGCCGTGAGGGTTGCACTCCTCGCCAGCGCACACGTGGGGTGTCAAGCAAATAGCTCTCGGGGCCACTTGAGACCGCGAACAGCGAACTACTTTAGTAAGCCATCTTACATTTTGATGCCGTATCCAAAATGCTGGGGACATGTCCACGACGGTCTTTTGACTGGTTCGTGCGGAAACGGTCGTTTTTAAGTCCGCTCCGCCTGTGCGGAGAACACGCACTTCCCGTGTTGCGAAACACTGTTGCAGAGTCGAATTGAATGGCAATAGAGCTTTGCAACGTCGCTCAAAGCGCGGTTGAGGTCGCTAGAGTAATCCGCTGTTCCTACTCTCAGGTCACCCCTAGTAGGTCAGTTGACGTAGAAGTAGGCTTTGAAGATGCCTCGCCGCCAGAAGAACCCGCTCCGTGTCCTGATGGATGAAGAGCGCGCCGAGTTGGTGCGGCTCAGTCGGTCGCACCACACCGCAGCGGCAGTCGTCAGCCGCGCCAAGACGCTGCTGGGGGTGGCGGCGGGCTTGCCCTACACCCAGGCGGCACGTAAGGCGGGGCGAAAATCAGGCGACGGGGTGGCCCACTTGGTCGCGCGGTTCAATCAGCATGGCCTCAAAGCACTGGAAACACGTCCAGGTGGACGTCCCCCCGTCATTTACGGTTCCGCTCAGCGGAACCGCATTCTGGAAACCGCACGCCGGAAACCGGATCGAGAACAGGACGGCACGGCCACCTGGTCCCTCACCACCCTGCAACGCGTGCTGCGCCGTGAAGCCGGTTTCGAGCACCTGAGTACGTACACCATCCTGGGTGTTTTGCACGAGGCAGGGCTGACCTGGCAGCGGGACCGCACCTGGTGTGAGACAGGCACGGCCAAGCGGCAACGGAAGACGGGCGTTGTGGTGGTCACAGACCCCGATGCCGAGGCGAAAAAAAGCTGATTGAGCAGGCGTATCTCGAAGCTGAAGGTGAAGGCCTGGCGGTCTGGGTGGAAGACGAGGCTGGACCGTACCAGGCCATTCCTCATCCAGGGACGGGCTGGCACCCTGAAGGGGAGCCAGCCCGTCTTGCGCACGAGTGGGTTCGGGGTGGGACGGCCAAGCTGCTGACCCTCTTCCATCCGGCCAGCGGTCAGGTGCGCGTTCGAGGCGTCACCAGTTGCACCAACGCCGTGCTACACCCTTGGATGCAGCAGACCCTGACCAAAGTTCTAGAGCAACTGCCGGTGGCAACACCGTTGCCACCGGCAGCAAACCGGGCGGCTTGGGAACGTTGGCAGGAGGGATTGAGCGTGAAGTTCACGTTGCTGGACACCCTGCCCACCCTGCGCCTGCTGCTGGTGATGGACAACCTGACGGGGCACAAGACGCCGGAGCTGGTGTGCTGGTTGATGCGGCAGGGGATCATGCCGCTCTACACCCCGGTGGCAGGGAGTTGGCTGAACATGGCCGAGTCGATCCAGCGCATCCTGGTTCGTCGCGCATTGGCAGGCCACCACCCCACCAGTGCAGGGCAAGTGATCGAGTGGTTGGAGGCCAGCGCACGGGGATGGAACAGCCACCCTACGCCCTTTGTCTGGGGCGGAAAACGACGAGCCCGCCGACAGCGGGCTCGTGCGAGACGACATCCTTTGGGCGGGTCCGGCGCCTATACCCTTCAGGTCGTTCAGTGAAACCTTATGGCTGCGTCAACTGACCCACTAGTTGCATTGGGACTATCTGGGCCGTTGACCCCGTCTCCTCTCCGAAGGTCTTTCGCGCTAGAAAGGGCTCAGCCTGCTATGACCAACCTGATCGATCAAGCCGAAGTCAACGCCATTCTCTGGCGGGCCTGCGACACCTTCCGCGGGACCGTGGACCCCAGCGAGTACAAGAACTACCTCCTGACCATGCTGTTCGTGAAGTACGTCAGCGACGTTTGGCAGGACCACTACGACGAACTCAGGGGCCAGTACGGGGACGACGAGGAGCGCATCCGCCGCCGCCTGGAGCGCGACCGTTTCTTAATGCCGCCCGGCACGCTCTTCCTCGACCTCTACCGCCAGCGGAACGCCGACAACCTCGGGGAGATCATCGACCAGGCCCTGCTCGCCATCGAGGACGCGAACAAGGCCAAGCTCGCGGGCGTGTTCCGCAACATCTCCTTTAACAGCGAGGCCGCCCTGGGGCAGACCAAGGAGCGCAACGTCCGCCTGCGGCACCTGCTGGAGGACTTCAACCACCCCAAGCTCGACCTGCGCCCCAGCCGCGTGCACAACCTCGACATCATCGGCAACGCCTACGAGTACTTGATCTCCCGTTTCGCCGCCGGGGCCGGGAAGAAGGCGGGCGAGTTCTACACCCCGCCCGAGGTCTCCGAGCTGATGGCCCGCCTCGCCGACCCGCAGCCCGGCGAGCGCATCTACGACCCCACCTGCGGCAGCGGCTCGCTGCTGATCAAGTGCGCCCAGCACGTGCAGCGGGCGGGCAGCCGCAACTACGCCATCTACGGGCAGGAGCAGAACGGCTCGACCTACGCCCTGGCCCGCATGAACATGTTCCTGCACAACGTGGACGACGCCCGCATCGAGTGGGGCGATACCATCCGCAACCCGCTGCACCTGGAAAACGACCGCCTGATGAAGTTTGAGGTCGTGGTCGCCAACCCGCCCTTCAGCCTCGACAAGTGGGGCGCGGACGACGTGGGGAACGACCGGCACCGGCGCTTCACGCGCGGCATCCCGCCGAAGGGTAAGGGCGATTACGCGTTCATCTCCCACATGGTCGCCAGCCTCACCGAGGTCGGCTCGCGCATGGTGGTCGTCGTGCCCCACGGCGTGCTGTTCCGTGGTGGGGCCGAAGGCAAGATTCGTCAGGGGCTGATCGAGGCCGGGTTGCTGGACGCCGTGATCGGCCTGCCCACCAACCTGTTTTTCGGCACGGGCATTCCCGCCGCGCTGCTGGTGTTCCGCCGGGGCCGGGAGCGGGGGGACGTGCTGTTTATCGACGCCAGCCGCGACTTTGCCGCCGGGAAGAACCAGAACACGTTGCGTGAGGCCGATCTGCGGCGGATCGTAGAGACGTACCGCGCCCGGCAGGACGTGGAGAAGCACGCCCGGACCGTGCCTGTCTCGGAAGTTGCCGCCAACGATTACAACCTGAATATCCCGCGATACGTGGATACCAAGGAAGCGGGCGACGAAATCGAGGTGGCCGCCCTGCAAGTGGAAATAGAGGGATTGGAGCAGGAGTGGGCACAGGCCAGGGCGAAGATGCAGGGGTACTTGCGGGAGTTGGGGTTTTGAAAGTGCCGGACGGATGGAAAAGACAGCATCTCCGAGACGTAATCAACGCAATGGAGGCGGGAGTCAGTGTAAATGGGGATGACAAACCAGCTTTGAACGGGGAAAAGGGTGTTTTGAGAGTCAGCGCAGTGAGCTACGGTGTGTTTGCTCCGGGCGCGAACAAACGTATTTTTCAAGCTGATTTAAACAGGGCGCGCATAAATCCACGAGCAGGCTCAATTATCGTTAGCAGGGCTAACACCTCTGAACTTGTTGGCGCATCGGCATACATAGAACAGGACTACGAGAACCTCTTTCTTCCAGATAAACTATGGCAGATTAGAAAAGAAGGCGTGAACGCGGACACGAAGTGGCTTTCTTTTTTCTTAGCATCGAGTCGAACGCGCGAAGTTATAAGCGGTAGGGCGACAGGCACAAGTAGCGGCATGAAAAACGTCTCGCAGGATGCTTTTCTAGGCGTGCCCATCCTCCTCCCACCCCTCCCCGAACAACGTCGAATCGCCGCCATCCTCTCCCAGTGGGACGATTCCCTTTCCATCCTGTCGCGCCTGATCGAAGCCAAGCGGCAGCAAAAGCGCGGGCTGGCCGAGGCGCTATTGACGGGCAAGCGGAGGCTACCGGGGTTTGAGGGGGAGTGGGAATTACAGCCCCTAAGTAAGTTCCTGCGTGAAAGTCGCGTCCCCGGCTCGAACGGAACAACGGCCCGAAAGCTTACGGTCAAGCTATGGGGAAAAGGCGTTTACGAGAAGCGGGAAAAATTGTTGGGCAGTGAGAATACAAAGTATTTCAAACGCAGGGCAGGGCAACTCATTTTTAGCAAGCTTGATTTCTTGAACGGTGCGTTTGGAGTGGTGCCGAAAGATTTAGATGGCCTGGAATCTACTCTAGACCTCCCTTGTTTCGACTTTCTACCGGGCTTAGAACCGCAATTCCTGCTTGAGTACATTTCAAGGGAGGAGTTCTACCGCCAGTTTGAGGGCGGTGCTATCGGTGGCCGAAAAGCCAGGCGAGTCATGCCAGAAGAGTTTTTGAAGGCAGAAGTTGAACTTCCTCCCCTCCCCGAGCAACAAGCCATTGCCTCGGTCCTCTCCACGCTGGACGAGGAGCTTTCGGCGCTGGAACGGCTCAGGACCTCGGTGCAGGAGCAGAAGCGCGGGCTGATGGACTTGCTGCTGACGGGCCGGGTGCGGGTGAAGGTGGAGGAGGCGTCGTGAACTATTACAAGGTGATGCTGGGCAAGGGGAGCCAGTTCGCGGCGCAGGCCATCCGGGACGGCTTTATCGGCATCGACGACAGCACTGTACAGGACCTCACGCCCCTGCTCGGACTGCTCGAACCCGAGTTCCGGGAGCGGGTGAGGCCGGGCCTGGAGGCCGCCAGCCCGGGTGCGTCCAGGGGCACCATCAGCCAGTACGCCACGACGCTCTGGCGCATCGCCCAGGCGATTGGAGTGGGCGACGTGATCCTGTCGCCCGACGGGACCCCCGGCCAACTGCGCGTGGGCGAGGTCACGGGCACCTACCACTACGCGGCGGGGGAACCTCTCCCTCACCGACGGGCCGTGCAGTGGCACCCCCTGCCGATTCAGCGCTCGGACATGAGTGTGCCCCTCCAGAACTCGTCGGGCGGCATCACGACGATCATCGACCTCACCGCGTACGGGCCGGAGATCGCCCTGCTGACGGGGAGTGCCGCCCCGGCGGGCCTCCCGGCGGCGCTTCCGGTGGCCGACCCCAGCTTCCAGATGGAAAAGGAGTTGGAGAACTTCCTTGTGGCGAACTGGGCGCACACCGAACTGGGCCCCCAGTACGACCTGTACGCCGACGAGGGCGGCAACGTGATCGGGCAGCAGTATCAGACCGCCACCGGTCCCATCGACATCCTCGCGGTGAGCAAGGACCGGAGCGAGCTGCTCGTCGTCGAACCCAAGCGCGGGAAGGCGACGGATCAGGTCGTGGGCCAGATTCAGCGGTACATGGGGTACGTCAAGAGGGAGGTGGCGGACGACGGGCAGCGGGTGCGCGGCCTGATCATTGCCCTGGGGGACGACCCCAAGCTGCAGTACGCGCTGGAGGTTGCCCCGGACATCAGCTTCTACACGTACCGGGTCAGCTTCAAGTTGAACCACGCGGGCGGCCACCTGCTCTGACGGAGTGACGCCGACCAGAGCGCGGGCCGACTGGCTCCGGAAGGGACAGCTTGTGCCGAGGGTGCGAGACACTCAAGGCAGCAGCGTCTGGGCGTAGGATTGGAGCAGTCGGGCACGACCTCGCGCCAAACTCATGAAGGTGAGCTGCTACTGAGCTTGCTACGCTATAGATGAGCGCGGCTGAGAAGCACGTCCTTCATTTCGGTCACCTGGGACGTGCGGAGCCAATGGTGAGCCCGGCGCAGGAGGTGTCCTTGTCAACCTGGTATATGGACGAGACGCTGCCCGTCCCCTCACGGCCCGCCCTGCTCCCGCCTCCCTCAGCCCACGACTGAGGTACATCCGCGCTCCACCCTCTGAGGAGCGCGAGCGGTGGAGTTGCTGCTGGCGGGCACTCGATGGTTACGGGCGCTTCACGCCTGACCTGAAAGTCTTTCATACGTCAGGCTGGAGGGAGAAGCATGCGAACCATGCTGGCACTGCTCACGTGTTGTGTGCTGCTGACTGTCAACGTTGCAGCACAGTTCGGCGTTCCCACACCGGCCCCGAGCAATCCGGGGACCAGCCCTCTGCCGTTTCCCGTCGGACCCTCGCCGAACCCGCAACTCCCCCCCCTGCCCTTCCCCCAGCCCAATCCCCCGGGCTTCCCGTCTGGCGTGAGCGTGCCTGGGCCCTGGGTAACCGCCCTCCCGGCCGTGCCGCCCCTGATCCGGCCCACGCTGACGCCACCCCTCGTGCCGGTGCGGCTGGATTTTCCCTCGAGTACGAACCTGACCGACCGCCTCAATGTGCTCACGCGGACTCGGGTCGCGCTCACGATCCCCAACAGCACTGAATCTGCTGTCCTGAGCAACGGGATCGTTCGCCTAACGGGGGCAGTGGTGGAACTGCCCGAGGTCCCCGGCGCGCTGGCGATAGTGCGGTTGAGTGCGGTCGGTCAGGTCAGAGCGAACGGCCTCGTCCTTTTCCAACGGCTGTACCGTTTGGACCTCACGGGTGTGCCGGCCACGACAGGTGCACAGGTCACCGTGCCGCTCGACCGTGACCTGCTCGACCAGGACGTGGAGTTCACCACCGAGGTAGACGGTGTAGAACGTGTCGTGCCCTTCGTCGAGACGCTCGACGAACGGACCGGCGCGCGCTTCGCGACCCTTAGCCTGGACGTGTCGGGTACTGCGAGACGTGTCGTCACGTGGGCAGTTACCGTCAGGCCCCCACCCGACAAGCTGCTGGAGGCGTGCCTGAATGGCAGTGTCTCGGGTGCGTTCGTCAGTTTCAAGAACGATATCGGGCGTGTCAACGGGTATTGTCGCTGTCCTGTGGGGCACAATGCCGTGAATGGCCGCTGTCAGGGGTCGTCCAACCTGAAAGCAGTTCTGCCCAGTGAAGGCTGGTTGATGTTGCAAGCTAACGTTGGAAACGCCAATTGCCCGCCGTTCAATTTCAAACTGTGCAGAACAAGTGCGGAGCAGGCAGTGCGTGAGGAGATCGCCTTGACACGGCCAGACCTCGTCGTGTTGCAAGAGCTGCTCGACGACCGCTGTGACGAGATAGATGCAAAGTACAAGAACGCGGGCCGGTACACCTGCACAGCCGATGGACCACCGCAGGTAGAGCGGATTTTGGAGGGCTTGGATTATGGTCGGGCCCTCTGCGCGAAGAAGGCTGATGGCAGTGCTGCGTACGAATGTACGGCGGCCAGGCGGGGCGTGCTTGAGCTTTCCAAGGTGAAGCAGAGTCCAGCGGCCTGTTCAACGGACACGGGGCACTTCAGCGTGCTGGCACGCCCTGTTGGTCCTGGGGGGCGACCGTTCCGGGTGGTGAACGTGCACTTCGACGCCATTGTGGCGCAACTTGGAGCCGAATTGGCCGCTGCCTTGCAACGCCTGCTTATCCCTGGGAACACAGCTCGGCTGGAGTTTCTGAACGTGCAACGACGTGCGGTATGCCGCAGCGAACAGCTTCAGGCCCTGTTCGCTGAGATTCAGTACTCGCCGCTGGTTGTGGCGGCGGGTGACTTCAATATCGACGGGTGCGCACTGCTGCCTGACATCCTGCATGACGCCTTCTACGCGTGGGTAGCGCCGCCTGTGGCGGGGGCGTCATGCGGCGTAGAACCCCGCATGTCCAGTCGGCCGTTCCAGATGCTCAGCAGCCTGCCGCGATCGTACGGGTTGTTCGGGTACGACCACGTGATCGCGAGGGGTCTGGACGGCGAGTGCGAAGTACGACAGGGCTCGCAATACTTCGGCCCATTCGACCACCCGTGGACGGCGTGCCGCCTGCAAATCCGGTGAGCGGAGGAAAATTGCACGCCGCGTGGCGTCACTCGGATGTGGAAGGAGGCTTGGGAGATGCGGTGGATGCTGCTGGTGGTGTGCTGGTGGGTCGGTGTGGCGGCAGGACAGGTAAGTGTCAGTGACCCCAAGGAGTGGAGTGAATATTCGTCGAAACCCGTGCCGCTCACCCTGTACAACGCGGGCCAGCCCACGACGGTCGAGGTGCGCCTCTCTGGGGCAGGCATCGACGACCAGACCCGCCTGGTGTCTCTGAATGTGAAGAGTGGCACGACCCTGCACGAGGTGGATCTGGCCAACCTGGGTGTAAATAATGAGACGTTCCCCGATTCAACGCCTCAGGGGTGGAAGCTGACCGGGGCGTTGACAGTCGGGTCGGGCGCAAATGGTGTGGTTGTGCCGGTCACGCTGTATCACGAACGCTACCGCCTCACGGCGTCCCGTTGGCTGTGGGCATTCCCGTTGCTCGCAACGTTGGGGGTGATGGGGTTCGTACTGGTCGCTTTGAGGAGCAGCGTAGGGAAGCGCATGAAGGAGGTGGAGTTCAAGGCCGACGCCATGTGGATCTCCAATTTCACGGTCATCGCGACGCTCTTTACAGGCGTGTCGGGTGTGGCTGTGCTGGACGGACCCAACTCGGTGCTGGTGCCGGTTCTGGCGGCGGTGTTTGCAGCCTGTGCAGGTGTTGGGCCCCTGTTCTACCGCCTCTCTCTCAATCGCGTTCTGCCGGACGGGGGAGGAGAAAAGGCGGTGGGGCGCGTGGGTGGATTTTTGCTCGCGTCCGCGTTCACGTTGTTCGGGAGTTTCGGGGGGTTGTATCTGCTGTATTTCCTGCTCGCCCGCCTCTCCGCCGACCAGTGGGGAACTGCGGTGCCCTGGCCCGCGATCATTGGTCTGGGAACGGGCGCAGTGGCAGTCCTGGTGTCGTGGTTCGCTGTTCTCACGTTGGTTGAAACCGTGAAGGCGAATATCATTTCGCCTGCACAAGTAGTGGCGTTACAAGTGGCTCGCCAGCCCCATCTACTGTGAGGCACAGGGCCCGTTGGTCGTTCCAGAATCAGCCTTACGTCAAAAGGATTGGAGCGAGAACGTGATGTTCTTAACGCGCAGTGTTTCCTTATTCTTGATGATGTGCGTGTCCGCCAACGCCTACCCGAACGCTCGACTTCAAGTTGGAAATACCGACAACCTGCTGGCGCTGCGGCCCGGTGACTACTGCGCGCCTCGCCTGCGGGTAAACATCGTCGAAAACAGCACGGAGTTGCCGGCCCTGAGTGCCGCAGTAGGGAACTTCGCGGCGTTTGCCGGTCACGCCAATATTTTCGGTGACGCACAAACGGACCGGCGGCGGTGCTTCGTGGTGCCGTACGTGGATGTGGATTATTGGAACCTGCCTTCCGGAGACCAGGTCACCTGGTCGTTTACCTTGAATTTTGCAGTACCACAACTGAACACGGCCTTCGTCACGCGGGACCAGGGGGCGGTGCGGCGGCTGGGCCAATCGTACTGGGTAAGCCTCGCGAGTGGAACCGACCTCGGTGTCGCAGCATCCCGCGAGGCCGTGGAGGGCCTGGCAGTAGAGCGCCTGCGGTACGCCTTTCGTGCGGTGGCGGGCTGGGTCGTGAGCCGAAGACCGCGTTGAAGGTGTACCCGAGGCGGAACTGCCCCGATTCGCGGCAGCGCAGGCCCGTAGAGGTTCACTGCTGAAAGAAAAGGAGAAGCTGCATGGGCGCATCCTATTGGTGTTCGGTGATGGCCACGGCCCTCTTCTCGTCCACCACCGCGGCGCAGACCTTCCTGGCCAGCCAGCAGTCGGGATGTCCCGACGCCACGCCCGAGGAGGAGAAGTTGTTCCGGTTGATACCTGTGCCAACTCCGCGGATCGAAACGAAAGGCCGTTTGCAGTTGGTTGGAATCAATGCACACCTGGCTGCTCACCAGCAGGCCGATTTCGCTAAGATTCCCCAGGCATGGTCGCTGCTGTCGTCCCGCATGGTCCAGCTTGAGGGCAAGACCAACCGGAGTTCAGCGTTCACCAATGTTGGGGCGCCCAACCGCTTCTCCGGGTATGAAGTCTGTTTCGGTGCCGGGGGAGGGAACTTCTACTTCATGCCTGCCGTGGAGGTCAGCACGACGCGGTTCGTGCCGCCGGGAATGACGGTTCTCGTGCTGCCCCCTCAGCGTTACGCCGTTTTCTCATTCAGCGGACAGCGGGCCGATATCGGCAACCTGCGCTATAGCATTGCCAAAACGTTCTGGAAGACGTCGAAGTATGTGCGGGCCGACGCCCCCAACATCACCGTCTACCCACCGGGTGACACGGGCCGCTCCGAGACAGTGGAACTGCAGTTCTGGATACCGATCAAACCCTGACGCTCTGTAAGGGTTCAACCTCGGCACGCCTCCAGAAAACGCTGGATCTGATTCCGGGCCTCCTCCATCCCCGTGATGGGGTGGAGGAGGTCTTCCGCCAGCGCCCGGTAAGGACCGCGCCAGTCCTCCGGGGGAGCAGGCACCTCGTTCGGCAGGGAATGGGAGCCGTACCGGTCGAACACCGCCTCCACGAGCCGGAGTACCTCCGCTGAGGGGGTGAGGTGCAGCTCACCGATGATCAGGCTCAGGTCCAGCAGGTCCTTGACCCGGGTGCGGCCTCCCTCGGGGCGGGGCCGCGTGTAGGCGTGCAGCTTCTCGGCGAAGTGCTCGGGCAGCGGGTAGGTGGGAAAGGCCTGCGGGGGAAGGTCGGCGAAGCTCAGGTCCACCCGGGCGGGCAGCCGGTCGAGGGCGCTCCAGATCAGGTCGCCCTGCCCGACGTCGATCACGAACGTCGTGAAGGGCAGGGTCCCGTCGAGGAAGGCCTGGACGCGGAAGCGCTGCCCTCCCTCGGGCGGTCCCCCCAGGGTGCCGCGTTCCGGGGGCTGCACCACGAAGCGGAAGTGGTCGCCCAGGTCCTGCTCGGCGGCAGCCTGCAAGGTGTCGAGGAGGTCGGCACCGCCCAGGGCATGGAAGTCCAGGTCCTTGGTCGCCCGGGCCCGGCCCCCCAGCCGCAGTTCGAGGGCGTACCCGCCCTTGAGCACCCAGGTCTCCCCCACCACGGCGAACAGGCGGGCCAGGAAGCGCTCGTAGGCGAGGCGGCGCTGGAGCCGGGCAAGGTCCTCCCCCGCCCCGGCCTGTTCCCGCAGGCGGTCGTTGAGGGCGCGGCGAAAGTCGCGGGCGGTCCTGTACCTCACAAGTTCTCCAGGGCGGCCAGCAGACGGCGCCGGGCGGTGGGGTCGAGGGTGGGGTCCCCGAGGCGTTCCTCGAGCTTCCGGCGGCGAACCAGGCCGCGCTCTAGCGCCTCGCGCAGCCCCTGGTGCAGGTGCTCGGGGCTGAGGTCGCTCCCCGCAAGGTCCAGCAGGGTGCGCAGGGGGGTGGTGAGGCAGTAGCCCTGAGCCGGCTGGAGGTCGGCCTCCGGCAGGACGCCACGATGGAGCACCACGCCGGGGGGCGGGCGCTTGCGGAACCCCGGGGGCACGACGAGGTGGACGCGGTCAGGCATCAGGTCGCTGAGGTCGTGGAGCATCAGGGCGGTGTCGAACCCGAGGACCCCCTGGGGCTCGTCCTGGTGGTCCCGGCTCCACAGGCTGAGCTGCACGTACGGCTCGTGTGGAGTATCCGGGTACTGCTCCAGCCGGTAGAGGCCGTGACCGACGTGCCGCCAGGCTCCCTGCTGAGCGGAGTAGGTGTGCATGCGGCGGGAGTACCCGGCCGCCTCCGCCTGCTTGGCCGTGAAGTACCCCGCCTGCCCGTCGGCCACCGCGAAGAGGGCCGCCCGCCGCTGACTGGTGGTGCCGGAAGCCGCAAACATGCAGGAATATTACAGAATATGTAATGTTTTTGCCATGCTCCCCCCCGGCCTCGCGCGCAACTGCGTCCGACGAGACGCCGCCCGGACGGTAGGCTGACGGCACCCCGGAGGTCGCCTTGTCCAGCACGCCCGAATTCCGTGAGATCGTCTCCAGCCAACTGCCCGCCCTGGCCGAACTGGTGGGGCTCGGCTACACCTTCCTGAGCCCCGGGGAGGCGCTGCGTCTGCGGCGGGGCCGCCGGGGGCAGGTGATCCTGACGGACGTGCTGCTGGCGTCGCTCGCCCGCCTGAACCGTGTGCACTACCTGGACCGCGAGCTGCCGTTCACGGAGGAGGCCCTGCAGAAGGCGGCCGATCAGTTGCTCGCCCTGCCCTTCGAGGCGCAGTACACGACCGCGCAGCGGGCCTACGACCTGCTGACCCTCGGCACGAGCGTGGAGCAGACGGTGGACGGGGACCGCAAGAGCTTCAGCGTGCGGTACATCGACTGGGAACACCCGGCGAATAACACCTGGCACGTCACCGAGGAGTACGAGGTCGAGCGCAGCGGCAGCACCCGGACCCGTCGGCCCGACATCGTGCTCTTCTGCAACGGGATTCCGCTCGCCGTCATCGAGTGCAAGCGCCCCGACCTGGAGGGGTCGGTCGCGGAGGCCATCTCGCAGACCCTGCGCAACCACGCCCGGGAGGAGATTCCGCTGCTGTACTCGTTCGCCCAGCTCCTGCTCGCGGTGGCGCAGAACGACGCGAGGTACGGCACGACCGGGGCGGACGCGCGGTACTGGGCGACCTGGCGGGAGGAGGACCCCCAGGTGAGTGCGCGGGTGACGGAACTCGTCAGCACGCCGCTCCCTCAGGAGGTGCGGCGGGCCATCCTGGGTTGGCGGGACGAGCCCCTGCGGTCGAGGCTGGACCGCGTCTGGCACGAGGGCGACCGTCTGCCGAGCGCGCAGGACGCCCTGATCGGGTCGCTGTTGGCCCCCGCGCGGCTGCTCGAATTCATCCGGGGTTTCATTGTCTTCGACGCGGGGGTGAAGAAGGCCGCCCGCTCCCAGCAGTACTTCGCGGTGAAGGAGGCCGTGCGGCGGGTGCAGGAACGCACGCCCGGCGGCGCCCGGCGGGGCGGCGTGGTGTGGCACACCACGGGCAGCGGGAAGAGCCTGACGATGGTGATGCTCGCCCGGGCGCTGACGGGCCTCCCCGGCGTGGCGGCGCCCCGCATCGTGCTCGTGACGGACCGGATCGACCTCGACGAGCAGATCGCGGGCACCTTCAGGAACACGGGCGCCGCCGTCGTGAAGGCCGGGAGTGGCCGCCACCTGCTGGACCTGCTCGCCTCCGAGCGGACGCAGGTGGTCACCACCGTCCTCGACAAGTTCGAGACGGTCGCCCGGGAGGGGCTGAAGGTGGAGAGCGCGGACGTGTTCGTCCTCGTGGACGAGTCCCACCGCAGCCAGTACGGGAGCGCGAACGCCCTGATGCGCTCGGTGCTGCCGCAGGCCTGCCTGATCGGCTTCACGGGCACGCCGCTGCTCAGGAAGGAGAAGAGCACCGCTGAGAAGTTCGGCGGCATCCTGCACGCGTACTCCATGAGCCGTGCCGTGCAGGACGGGGCGGTCACGCCCCTGAAGTACGAGGCCCGGCACGCGGAACTGCGCGGCGCCCAGGAGCAGATCGACCGCTGGTTCGAGCGGGTCACCCGGGACCTTACTGACGCGCAGCGGGCGGACGTGAAGCGGCAGTTCCGCACCTCGCAGGCCGTGCTGGGGGCGGCCTCCCGGCTGGAGGAGATCGCCTACGATGTCGGCGAGCACTTCGCCCGGACGTACGGGGGGCGCGGCCTGAAGGCCCAGTTCGCGGTGGGCAGCAAGCTCGACGCGGTGCGTTACAAGAGGATCTTCGAGCGCTGGGGCCGGGTGAGTGTGGGCCTGGTCATCAGCGCTCCGGACACCCGCGAGGGACGCGAGAGCGTGGACGAGTCGGACGTGCCCGAGGTGCAGGCCTTCTGGCGCGACATGTTTGGACGTTACGGCACACCGGAGAACTACCAGAAGAGCGTGATTGAGGCCTTCAAGGGGGACGGGGAGCCGGAGCTCCTGATCGTGGTGGACAAGCTCCTCACGGGCTTCGACGCGCCCCGCAACGCGGTGCTGTACCTCGACAAGCGCCTGAAAGAGCACAACATCCTCCAGGCCATCGCCCGGGTGAACCGCCTGTACGAGGGCAAGGACTATGGGCTGGTCGTGGACTACCGGGGCATCTTCAGCGAATTGCAGGAGGCGCTCGACATCTACGCGGCGCTGGAGGCGGAGGGCTTCGACCCGGCGGACGTGGCGGGGACGCTGGAGGGCGTGGACGTGGAAATCGCCCTGCTGCCCACGCGGCACGGGCATGTCTGGGACGTGTTCGCGGGGGTGAACCGCCACGACCTCGAGGCGCTGCAGCGGCACCTGGAACCCCAGGACCGCCGCGACACGTTCTATGAGACGCTGACCGCCTTCGCGAAGACGCTGCAATTGGCCCTCTCCACGCCGAGCTTTCTCGACGCCACCCCGGAAGGCACCCGCCAGACCTACCTCCGGGACCTGCGCTTCTTTCTGAACCTGCGGACCACCGTGAAGCGGCGTTACGGGGAGAGCGTGGACTTCGGTCCCCTGGAGGCCCAACTGCGTAAGCTCGTGCAGGAACACGTGGGGGCCGACAGCGTGCGGCAGCTCGCCGAACCGGTGAGCCTTTTCGACCCCCTGGCTTCGGACGAGGAACTGGCGGCGGTGGAGGGCGACGCGGCCCGGGCGGATACGATGGCGGGCCGCATCCGCCGGGCCATCACCGAGCGCATGGAGGAGGACCCGGTCTTCTACAAGCGCCTCTCCGAACTCGTGGACGAGGCCATCGCGGACCACCGCGCCGAGCGGCTGGGCGATCTGGAGTACCTCCGGCGCGCCGAGGAACTCGTCCGCCTCACCCGGGAGAAGGGTGGCGGGGAGGGGGACGACCGCCTGCGGGGCCGGGACGCCGCCCGCGCGTACCTGGGACTGCTTCAGGACGGGCTGGGGCCGTTGCTGCCGGGTCTGGACGGCCTGGGCGACCACCTCACGACGGCGGCGCTGACCTTCGAGGAGAGGATCGAGGCGCTCAAAATCCGCGACTGGCACACGAACCTCGGGGTGCGTAACCGCATGATCGACGCGCTGGACGACCACCTTTATGACTTGGAGCGGCACCTCGGCACACGCATTCCGCACTCGGTCCGGGATACCCTGTTCGAGAGGGTGCTGTCGGTCGCCCGGCACCGGGACGCCTGAGTGGGGTCGGCGACGCACTCCTCTTCCCCCATGTCGACCTCGCCTGACCCCCGCATCGCGGAGTACGGCACGACGCGCATCCCGTACCGGGTGGTGCGCCGGAAGCGCGGGACGCTGAGCATCGAGGTGCTGCCCGACGGGACGGTGCGGGCGGTCGCGCCCCTGGACACGCCGGAGCACGAGATCCGCCGGCGGCTGGAAGGGCGTGGGGCGTGGATTCTCAGGCAGCAGAGGGAACTGGCGGCGCTGCCCCCTCCCCTGCCCGCCCGCCGGTACGTGAGCGGGGAGACGCACCGCTACCTGGGGCGCCAGCACCGCCTGCGGGTGCTGACCGGGGAGGGGGAGGGCGTCCGGGTGACGCGTGGGGAACTGCTGGTCACGGTGCGGGCGCCGGGGCGGGCGGAACAGGTGTTGAACGCCTGGCTGCGGGCGCAGGCCGGGGCGGTCCTCAGTGAACGCATGACCCGGTGTCTGGAGCAGGCGGCGCCCTTCGGCATCCGGCACGACGGCACCTTCCACCTGCGCGCCATGCGGACCCGCTGGGGGAGCTGCACCCGCGCCGGACGCCTGACCTTCAACCCCCTGCTGGTCCAGGCGCCCCGGGACTGCATCGACTATGTCCTGCTGCACGAACTCTGTCACACCGCGGAGTTCGGCCACTCGGCGGCGTACTACGCGTTGCTGGGACGCCTGCTGCCCGATTGGAAGGCGCGGCGGGCCCGGTTGAACCGGCTGGTCGAGCTGACGGCATGAAGTCGCGACCGGTGTGGACCTGAGAAGCCGCGGCGACGCGCCCCTGGCATCGCTGCAAAGTTGCTCACGCGCCCTCCTCCGGTTGCTTACGCTGAGCCATGTGCAACGCATACAACCACCCTCCGGGGTGCACCTGCGGCTGGGGAGGTGAGGGCCACCTGGGAGCGGGCTCTGGCGGGTACGGTGCCCTCTGGCATCACGGCCTGCTGGGCGACCAGAATCACCACCCCAGCCTGCTTAGCCAGGTCGCCGTGCGGCACCGCACCTCCTTTCGCGTCCCCACACAGTGCTGGTATTGCGGGCAGGACATCTACATCTACGTGAACGAGTACGGCAGCGTCGTCCTGTTCGACGACCTGGGCTGGCCGTGGCCGAAGCACGACTGCCCTCACGCCCCCGAGCATGTGAAGGGGGAAAGTGCCAGCTTCCCGCGCCGCTTCCTGACACGGATGCCGGAGCGGCAGGCGCAGTGGTTCCGGGATGTGCTCGAGGATCTGGAACAGCACGGTCCGCACAGCCGGTACGCCCACGCCGGGAACATCCCGCAGGCCGTGATCAAAGGGCAGTACGACCAGAAGAAGCCCACCCTGGAGTTCCTGCAAGAACTCAGCCGCGCCAACAACCTGCGCCGTGGCCTGTTCTATCCCCTGGACTGCCGCCTGTGCGAGCGGCGCGTGTGGTTGTTCATGCCGGGATCCGGCGAACCGCACCTGCTGGACCCACAGTCGGGTGGGGTGATGCGCGGCCACCACTGTGCGCGTGGGTGCTCATCCCGGACCGCCGCCATCCGCAGGTCGGCGGGCAGCCTGATCTCCTGGCGGGAGGTGGAGGTCCGCATTCGCACCTCGGAGGCCGGAGCCCGGGACGTGCGGGAGGGAGAGACCGTGATCGGGTTCGTTGCCCTGCGAGCGGAGGGGCAGGTTGTGATCCGCACCTGGGAGAACGACGAGGGCGTGCGTGTGCCGGTTCCGCCCCAGGTCTCGCACCCGGTGTACACGCTGGTATGCGCGATGCCCGACCCGCATCAGTCGGGGCAATACGTCATCCGCGCACCGACTCTGGAGCAGTTCGCACGTGGCCTGCCGGGGAGCCTGCCCCCCATCGTGCGCGAGGAGGACCTGCGCCAGTCCGGTGCTGCCCTCCCGTCTCCGCCTGGCACCAGACCGTCCACCTCCGCCAAACCACCCACACCGTCCAGGACGCGGCCGAAGGGACCGCCTCAGGAAGCTCCCCGGGACCACACAACCTCCCCTCAACACCGCCGCATCAGCGAGTACCCCCGGGAATTCAATGATCCCGCCGTGCAGGCGAGCTTTCGTTCCATGACGCTGCTCACGCTCCTTGAGGACCAGCAGAAGTCCTGGCGGCAGCGGGAACGCGAGTATGGCTGGCATCTGGGCGGCCTGATCCTTCCTCTGCACGCCCAGAAGTTCGTTCGGCTGAGGCGCGAGATCGAGCGCAATCCCCCCAACCGCACAAACTGCGAGGCGAGCCTGCGGCGCCTTGCGGCCAGCATCACGCAACACGTCATCAGCGCACTGCCGCTCGCCCGGAGCCGACGACGCAACAGACGTCGTCCAGGGAAGTGACCTGGGCTGAAGATCGCTCCAGCCGATGGCTTCCCCTCGTACCATCTGTCCTTCCTCACGCCCCCGGTGGGTCTTCACCATCCCGCCAGGGCGTCGTCGAGCGCCCGGTCACTCCACTTCGCGTAGACGCGGGTGGTCTCGATGCTGCTGTGCCCGAGATGACGGGCGGCGTACTCGAGGTTGCCCGTCTGCCGGACCAGCCGTGTGCCCGCGTAATGCCGGAAGGCGTGCCAGCCACGGTAGCGGGTCTCCGCCCGGGCAGCGATCACGTGCAGGCGCTGGCGGGCCGCCGTCTGCGTTCCCCCGACGACCCACTTCTCCCTGGGAAGCTCACCCAGGGCCCCGACCAGGCTGCGGGTCATGGTCACCCGCCGCATCCTGCCTCCCTTGCCGTTCCGGACGGTGATGACTCCCCAGGTCAGGTCGACCTCCTCCCACCTGAGCTTCAGCGCCTCCTCGATGCGCAGACCGCCGTGGGCACACAGCAGGATCAGCGCCCGGTCGCGGGGCGAGGCCATCTTCAACAGGGCCTGTACCTCCTCATCGGTGTAGGGCTGTCGCTTGTCCCAGGCCGCCGTCTTGTCCTTCGCGGGGCGGGCATCACTGAAGGGATCGAGCGCCGTCGCTCCCGCCCAGCGCAGGGCCCGGAAGAGGGCGCGGGCGGCGGCCAAGTGGACCTGCACGCTCGACGGCGCGAGTCCAGCCGCTTCCAGCGACCTGACATACAAGGCCCCCGCGTCCCGTTCCGGGCGGATCAGACTGAACCCCGTCCGCTCGGCGTGCCCGAGCAGCTTGCCGAGCCCCTCCCGGTACGCCCGTCTGGTTCTGGGTGAGAGCCCGGCCCCCGCGGAGCCGTAGAGGTACGTATGCGCCTCGGTGAGCGACCACAGGGTTTCCCGGTCCAGGTGATGAGCGGCCACCACCGCCCTCCGTCGCCGCTCCTCCGGATTCAGGTCGGCCCACCCCCGGGCGGAGGTCAGCGGGTCCGTCTGAACCAGAGCGAGGGGGAGGCTGGTCGGGCGTTCGGGAGCACTCATCGTACCGGTCAGATTACCTTACGCTAAGACCACTTAGCGGCAGATTGGTCGTTGAACCTTCCACATCCCATGAAGGGTTGTGGTCGTACCCCTAACAGGACGATCCTCCCTATTCATCTCGTCTCAACCCAACAGTCGCTCCACCGCGTCCCGGCGCAGTGGTTGAAGGTGGGCGAGATCATTGCGCAAGTAGGCGAAGTCCCTGAAGGTGGAAGACATATCGCCTGGCCAGAGGGACTGATATTTCGTGGCCAGATCTGCCAGGTCCGTAAATTCGACGTCATCAAGAGACTCGACCCTCAGGGGGCGGGGCCCCTGTCCCCGAACCAGGGGAAGGTGGGGGGTGATAAGGTCGCGATACTCCTGAACGAACCGTTGACGGCGTACCTCCAACGCGGGCCACAAGGCCGCTACCTGAGCACGCCACACCCGTCGCCTGAGAGAGCCGTCAAGAGCCTTACGTGCCGAGTGCAGCCGTACGGCGCCGTCGATCATGCCCAGGCTGCCCACCTCAAATGAGGCGGGCAGGTCCACGCTCCAGCCCCGTCGCTGCGCGACACCGCATAGGAAGGCTTCGGGCTGCAGGAGGTCATCAAGGGGGAGTCGGGCGAGCTCCGGGACGAGGTCGAGGTCGTACAACGCCAGCTGTGCGACGAGGAGACTCATGAACGAAAGTCGGGACGGCGGCACGTGATCACGTAGCAGATGTGCCGCAAGCAGTTGTACATCGAGCGACCCGACTGCATCGTCCCAGGTGAGGGTGCGGACCGCCGCGTGTCCAGGTTGTTCCCAGCGCTCGGCAGCCGTGAGCAGGATCGCGTGCTCGTAGGGCTGTGCGGAGGCGTTGAGGGCCGAAAGTTCTACGGACAATGCGTGAAATTCCTGTGGGCAGGCCCCGCTCACCCAGACGAGGGACCCGGCGAGGCCCGAACCGTCGGCAGGCTGGTGCTCCCACAGCCGGCGAACACTCACCGGCACACCGGGCGGCAAACTGAACGTCTCCACGAGGGTGTCAAGCAGGGTTCCGTTCCCTGAAACCCGCACCTCCCTGAAGTACGGCGACTGGGTACGCAGGACCGAACACAGGTCGAGGGGCAGCCGCGGGTGGGGAAGCACGAACACGACGTGAGTGTTACTGGCAGCTGCACGTCTCGCTTCATCGAGTAGCGCAGCCGGACCGGGCAGGGACCAGACGTCCATCAGGTGGGCACGAGGGTGAGCAGTTCGGCGAGCACAGGAGGCACCTGCAGGCCCACGGCGTCACGCCGGACCCAGGCGTACACCTCGCCCGTCTCCAACACTGAGCGGACCGTCTGAGGAGGAAGGCCCAATTCCTCGGCGAGGATGGCGACCGTTTCGTGGTCGTCCGAGGTCGCACCGCCTGACACGAAGGCCGAGAGGACGCGACGGTCTATGGGTCGCAGGCCGAGTTCGCCCAGACGGGCGTTCGCAGTAGCTCGCTCTGCCAGCTGTGGTACGGCCACCTCGTCGTCCTGGCCATTGAGTAGATTCCGGAATGCGCGATCAAGGTGGAAGGGCCAGTTGCCCGTTCGTGTAGAGATGCGGTCTAGCAGATCGTCTCGACTGACCTGGAGATGTTGTTCGAGCCAGGCACACACCTCATACGGGGTCCAGGGCCGCGCGTGCACGACGCTCAAGCCGTCCTGTCGGAGCACGCCGCTCTCGCGTGTCCGGCTCCACTGTGCAGGGTCGGCGATGAAGACGACCCGTCGGACGTCCCGCTGACGGGTTAAACCGCCCAGGCGCCCGTCCGCTTCCTCTAGCCAACGTTCGTCCCACGGCAGTGTGAATGGAACGAACAGCAGGCGCAGCGCACCGTCTCCCACGCGGCGCAGGTCCTCCAGTTCCGTCTTGAAGGTGTTCAGGTCGTGAGCCTGGGAATCAATGACGGCCTTCTGACCCAGCAGGTGCCGCAGAAAGTCCGGCAGGCGTGCTGCCCCCAGGGCGACCGAGGCTGTCACGACGCTCACTCCGTGCTGATACCCGACCGTTTCGGAAAGCTGGCGGACATCGAGTGGAGCCGCGAGGTGCGGCTTCCTGGGCAGTGATTCACGGCGGCTGGCAGGTCCAAGGCGCGCCTCGCGCTCCATCCGGGGTTGCAGGGACACGAGCTTGTGATGGATCTGCTCGCCAGCGCCCAGCAGGAGCTTGGCGTTGGCATTGCGGAAGGTGTAATAATCGCCCGCGCGCCCGACGGTGCGCAGGACGCCCAGGGTCACCATCTCGTCGAGCAGTGGTTTGAACTGTTCGCGGGTCGTCGGCACCTGCCCCTCGAAAGCTCGGGGCAGCCAGGATGTGGCCCAGTCGTAGAGCTGGTCGAGGCTGGCTCCACCGCTGAGCGTGACGTTCTCCTCGTCAAGTTCAAAGGCGAGTGCGTAGGCGATGACCTCGTAGCGCGGGTCGAGACCAAGCGTCCAGAGGAAGCGCTCACGGATTCGGTCCCGCAGCACGCGGCTGTGGTACACGGCGTCCACATCCGCGTCCCGGATGACCGTCGGCACGTTCTCCCCTCGCCTCTGCAGGTCACGCAGGAGCGCGTCGGCGTACAGCTGGATCAGACTGGGGTAGTAGTTCGTGCGTGCCAGGATGCGGTACGCCAGGTCGACGCGCTCGAAGGTGTAACCGAGCAGTTCGAAAGGTTCGGTGAGAAGCTGAGATGCTGCCTGGCGCTCGGCACCCTCGACCATCGGACCGATCTCAATGGGATCGCCTAAGTGAACGAGGGGGGAGTTGTTCTTCGCGTACGTGCGCACAACGTTGTTCAGGCCCGTCAGCACGACCTTGAAGCGGCGTTGGGTGCCGTCCATAAGTGCCTTGAGTTCCTTGATCTCAGTGTACGGCCCACTCCCGTCCTCACCGGCGTCCTGGCGGAGAAAACCATCAGCCTCATCCAGAAGCAGCACCACGCGCCGCGTTACCTTGGCACCAAGCCAGCCGCGTACGCTCCTGACAAACGTTCCCGCCGTCAGAGTCTGGGGGTCCACCAGGCCGTATTGGGCGAGTTCGGCCGTCATCATCGCCCAGATGTCCTTTGCGGCACGGCCACCCAATCCGATGGAGTTAATGTCGATCCGGCAGACGATGGTGTCTCGCTCGGGCGCGTGACCGCGTTCCACCGCCTGCATCAGTAAGGCGCTCTTGCCCAGCTGGCGCCCGCCGAAGACGTAGTTCGCGCCGCGTGGGTCGAGCAGCGCGTCGAGTGCCTGCTCGCGACCGTAAAACATCTCAGGTGGGATGAAGGTTGCCACAGACGTGAACGGCACGAACCACGTGAAGGGCAACGTGTACCGGAACAGCCCGGGGCGGCGGTCATCCGGTTCCGCTGCGAGCAGCAACATCACAAGGGTGTCTACGAACACCACCGTGCGCGCGCTCTCCCGGCACAGCCGAGCGGCCTCACGGCGCTCCTCGAGTGAGAGCCGCCCGTTGTACGCCACGATCACGGGCTCCCGGATGTTCGTAAGCTGGTTGAACACCTGCCGCACGCCGATGTTGGTGTGGGGCGTGACGTACACACGGTACTGGCCGGACGCCTGGGAACCGAACAGAGCGGCAGGAATGATGCGGCGATCGCGAATCTCGGGGCCGCGCAGCACGAAGAGTCGCTCGAGCCGTTTGTCCGCCTCCACCTGCCTCACTGTGAAGTCCAGTCCCTCGAGGAGGGACTTCACCTTGGCCGGAGTGACCGGGCTAAACAGGTCAAACCACTTCTCCAGCAGCCGCACACTGCTCTTCTGTCGCTCGGCAGAGAGGGCGTGCTGGTGCGGTAGGAATCGCAGAGCGCCGAGGGTGGCGTCCTGCACCATCTTGCGGCTACCCTGTGCATAGAGCTTGTCCGCCTGCCCGAGAGCAGCGGGCAGCAGGGTTAGCAGGGCGGGACCCGGCTCCTCAGGTAATGTCTCACCCCGCTCCAGCAGGCCTAGATACTCCTGTGCGGTGTGGAAATCCCCGCGCTCAAGCTGCCGCTCCACGAGGGCCACCACGCCCGGATCGGTCTGCAGGCCCTCCAAGCGGGTTCGCAGGATGAGCGTGAGGTTCCCCGCGTACCGCGCACACGTCTCCTGGGTGTCCCGTAACTCGGCATGTACACTTGCTGTTCGAAGGCCACGGGGGTCGTCAAGCCGCTGCCCCAGCTCAGTGAGACGGGCTTCGAGATCCCGCGCGATCTCCTCGGGCAGCAGGCCCTGGTAGAGGGCACGTTCGAGGTCCGCCCGACCCTGTGCCACGGCCCGCCTGAGCCCCCGGCTCACCTCGTCGACCTCGCGGTCGAGCATTCCGCGACTGGCAGCACGTTCATCCTCATCGAGCATTTCGAGGACGGCGTAGGCACTTCGAAAGTCGCCCGTCTGAACATATCCGTCAAGGACAGCGTCCCAGGACCGCACCTCATGGAGCGCTGCCTCGGCCCGCTCCTCATACAGACCCAAGGCAACGTCCTTCTCACGGGCCATGCCGTCGTCCTGAGGCATGAGGCCCATGCGGAGAAGACCGCGCCGCAACAGTTCGTTCGGGTGGACTGCAACACGGGGATGGCCGTTCACGGCACCGTCCGCCTGCCGGAACTGCCTCACGAGGGTCGACAGTGCCGCCTCGAGGGTCACGTCCTCCTCCGGTGTGCGCTGCTCCACGCGCTGCGCGAGGTCACGCCATTCGTCGAGGAACGTGCCGAGCTTGACGGCGCGGTAATCGTCCGAGGCCCGGCCGCACACCGCATTCCACTCCTGCAGAAGGGCGCGCGCCTCGTGCAGGTACCAAGTCAGTTTGTCACGGGCCTTGCTGTGGATCCGGTCTGCCTTGGGATCGTGTGCGACTTGCACCTCGTCGATCAGGCGGTCGAGGTCGGCGTCGGACCAGTCGGCCTCCACGCGGGCCTGGGTCTCCACCGCCTGCGCGAATGCCTGTCCGAGCAGGGCATCCGGATACCAAAGGGCACGCCACACCTGGGAAGCCCCCTGGTAGGCAACCGTGCGCTTGGGCCAGTCGCGGCGAGTCTCGTTGATCCGCGTGTTCAGGTCGCGCTTGCGCTCCGCACGCCGCGCGGTGTCGCGCGCCTCGGGCAGCGCGGTCAGGGCCGAGAGGACGTCCGCCGTGTTGAGGGCGTCATTGACGCGGACGAACGCCTGGGCAACGTCACGCGCCAAGATGGGCGTCTGGGCATCGGCCTGTGCCTCCCGCAACACGGTCACAGCGGTATTGGACGCTCCCACCAGAGCGGGAAGGAGTGCAGCCGCGACCTGAAGCGCTCGCGAGGCGGGATGAGCAGTGACGAGTTGCATGCCCGTAGCAGCGACCTCGAAGGCCTCGGTCGCCTCATCAAGGGGGCCAGCCATCCCATCGGCGTACACCAGGGCGCGCAGGAGCTCGCGCTCTTCCTCTGGGCAGCCGAGGGCTGTGGCGATGTGATAGGCGAGCGCAACTTCACCACGCGCAGTGAGGCCCCACAGGCGCCCATCGTGCATGCCCGACGACCCGTCGGGCTGGTTGGGTCCAACCAGAACGGCAGGAGCGGACGTAGGCTCTGGTGGCGCGTGCAGTTCCTGCACCTGCACCGTGGGGAACCCCTCCTCCGGGGGCGTAGCAGGCGTCACAGAATCTTCCATGGGCACCTGTTCGACCTCGACCTCCTCAATTCCCAACACCGCAACCGAGTCCTGCGCCCCGGTGTGCGGAGAGTTGTCCTGCTCCGCCAGCGTCTGAACAGGCACGCGGCCGACGATGGTTCTCCGACCCGAGGCATACCGCTTCAACTGCCAGGCCATCATGTTTGCGGCCTGCGACGGCCGTGGCAGCCTCACATCTGCGGGAGCGGTAAGCGTGGGAGTGGACGCCTCTTCATCCGGGATGTCTGCTCGGGAGGATTCTTCCGGAGTCAGCCGCGAACCAACCTCCACTGGAACCGGTTCGGGGGGATCAGCCACGGCTGCCGGTTTCTCTCCAGTCTCCAGACGCAGTTCCCCCGCCGCCGCCTCCATGGCAAGGTCGTAGTGGTCGCGCAACGCTCGGCGCGCCTCCCGGGGGTCACCGTCTGCCAACCGCAGCGTCACGAGCAACGCCCTGACGACAGCGACGAGTTCAGGCCCGGGGGGAGGATGACGCAGCGCCTGCTGGACGTGTTCCTGAAGCTTCTCGAGTTCCCCACTCTCTCCCCCACGCAGAAGGAGCACCTGGTTGAGCAGCTTCAACGTCTCGCTGAAGACCAGCACGTCGTCAATCCGGTCGGTGGAGAGCCCGGCAGCGGCGCGGAGTGTGTTGAACTCGCTGATCAGATCATCCAGTCGCCCATGTGCATCCACGACCGTAGCGTCCACACGTCGCTCCTCGAGCGCACGCAGAGCCGTCGTAAGTGCTGACCGCACCTCAACGAGCATTCCCTCAACCTTTGACAGCATCACATCATAATTCTAAGGAATGGAACGGGGCCCTGAGGCCGCAGATGAGGTATGAGGTGCAACCGGAGTCCCGCACCTGCTTAGGAGTCTGTAAAGGGCCTATCTGCGAGAAAGGGCTGGGCGCGCTGACCTTACCCCATCAACTTGCGGTAGGCGGCATTGATCTCCTGCATCCGCTGCTCGGCCATGAGCCGGAACTCCTCGCCCAGATGCCCCACCCGGTCAGGGTGGTACTGCTTGACCAGCGCCCGGTACGCCGCCTGCACCTCGTCCCGCGAGGCCGAGGGCCGCACCCCCAGCACCTCATATGGATCACGCCCCGACGCCTCCTGCCTCTCGATCACCGCCAACGCCATGTGCAGGCCGTCCGGTGCCCCACGCACGCACCAGACCTCCCCGACCTGCTTGTACAGCTCCTCCTGCGCCAGCGCCTGCCAGACCACCGGCATCGCCCCCAGTTGCCGGGCCGCCCGCAGCACCTGATCGTGAATCTCCTGCCAGCTCTTCGCCCGCTCCCCCCGGGGGGTATCCAGCTTCATATAGTCCAGCCGCGACTTGATGTCCACCGCGAAGCGCGTTCCTGCCGGGGAGATCAACAGCAGGTCGGCGTCCCCGCCGACCGCGAGCAGCACGTTGCGCTGGAGCTTCCAGTCCGGCGGCAACGCCTTCTGCACCGCGTCCGCCGCCTGCGTCTCGACCTCACGCCCGAACTCGGAGGGCGACATGGGGGCAGGAGACGGAGGAGACGCAGGAGACGGGGAACTGCTCAGGTTCTGACGCATCTGCGCCCAGCTCTTGAGCTGGGTGGCCAGCCCGGCGGCGGTGGCGATGACGGTCGTCACCCCGTGTTCGGCGGTGGGGGGGTAGTCACCCTGTGCCCGGCGGGGGCGGACCACCCACAGCACCTTCTGGGCGTCGCCGGCGACGCCCCAGTCCTGGGCAGCCAGGTCCCGGACGGTCTCCTGGGTCACGCCCTGCCAATTCACGAAGGGCTTGCCGTACTGCTGCACGGCGCGACCGAAGGTCACGCCCACGAGGAAGGTCTGCCCCTCGGGGCTGACCAGCACCCGCGCGTCGTCGTGCGCCCACATGTTGCGTGGCAGGTAGGCCTTCCACCCCTCCCCGAGCGCCCCCCGCAGGCGACCGAGCTGAGCATCGAAGGGGAGGGTAGGGCGCTGACTGACGAAGAACGCCAGGGCGACCAGGGTGACGAAGGGAATCCACAGCACCCAGCCCCCGTCCGGGAAGAGGCGAGAGAGGGCAAACGGCAGCGCGAGCCACCCCACGGCCAGCAGGCGTTCGATCCGGGGCAGCAGGCACAGGGCGAGCAGGAAGAGGGCGAGCGGCACGCCCACCACCAGCCAGGGGTCACGCTGGAAGGCCACGCCCGTGATCAGGAAGACCGTGAAGGCCGCACTGGCGGCCAGGAGCGGGCGGGCCAGCCGGAGGCCGGGGACGTGGAACATCTGGTCGCCCCGGGCACCCAGCCGACCGAGGAGATGCGACACCCGCTGTCCGGGAGACACACGGCGAGCCGCCATCAGTGCGACTCCCGAGAAGGGGGACCAGGGAGGGGTCGGAACGGCTGGATCAGTACGGGCATGGTTCCCCCAGACAAAGGCAACGGGACGTTCCGACAACAGGGCGCGCAAAGCACGCGGGGACACGAGCAGGGCCGGGGGGCGCAGGGTCCGTGGATGGCGCCGAGGGGGCCACCCCTCGGCTACGGGTCGGGGATGAGCCACTCCGAGTCGGGGGTCAGCAACTCCTGCACGGGGGCGACCTGCCGAGTGCTGTCTTCGAGCTGCCCCAGGCGCAACGTCTGAGTCGAGAGCATCACCGTCAGGGTGTTCAGTGAGACGACCTCTGCCTGTACCGCCACATCGAGCGCGAGGTCGTTCAACAAACCGAATTGGATGGTGTGCTTCCTTTGTCCCAGCCCTGGTGTCCAGGTCGCGTCGTACGTGACCCCGATGAGACGGGTCAGCGACTGATGCAGTTGCTCGTCCGTGAGCAGGAGGTCCGGGGACAGGGCGAGGACAGTCTCCCGCAGGGCCTGGCCGATGCAAGTCACCTGTCGGTCTGGGCGGGGATCGCGGTTGTAGAGCATCAGCAGGGCTTGCAGGACGGTGGCGTCGGGGCCGTAGGGGAACAGGCGGACCGAGCCGCATCGGACCGTTTGGGAGCCATCGCCCTGGACGGTCTGGTATTGCCACTCGGTCAGGGAGGTGGGGAGTTCGGGGAGGGCGCTGATCAGGCCGTAAAAATTGAAGCCCCCCTCGAGGACGAGCTGCTGTGCCTGCTGCTCTTCAGGGCTGAGTCGACGTGCCATGAACTGCTCCTCTCAGCTGTCAGGTGGGAAAGCACACTGCGGGTGGTGGGGAAACCGTGTGTCTGCATCTCTTCAAACGGGGGCGAGCATCACAGCGGTAGGCCGTGTGGTGGTTATTCTTGGCTAGAATACAAACTTCCAGCCAGGAGTCGAGCATTCCAGGGAGCAAATCTAGGTTAGGGCGGTGCCCTCACGTCGCAAGACTTCTCTGCCCGACAAGCTGCAGGGAGCTACCAAAAAGAACATCATCGGGGAGCGGCTCCGCCTCGCCCGGCACCACCACACGCCGCCGCTCACCGCCGACGCCCTGAGCGCGCTGGTCTACGAGCGCTATGGCTTGGACATCACGCCGAACATGATCAGCAAGGTTGAAGGCGGCTTCAGAGCCGCCTTCGATTACGAGGTCAGGGCTTTCGCCGCCGTCCTGAAACTCTCCAGCGACTGGTTGTTGGGGCTCACCGAGCGCAAAACGTTATTGACTGACACTTAGCCATCAGCAAGGCGATCCCACCATGATGGCGCCTGGCAACTTCGGACTGGGAAGGCAGAGCACCTCAGTCATTGAAGAGTCCCCAGGCCCTACTAGAGGAATCAGCCTCCCCCTCCGAGGACACGGCTTCCTCCGCCGGTTCTGTTGCCCACTCAGCTGGTGGTTGTTCAGGCCCCTCAGCTCGTCGCATGTTCTTCACTCTGGGCCGTACCTGTCGCGATTTCGACTTTACTACCTCGTTGTCCTCCGACGGGGGAACGTGGACCATGGTCCCTTGGAAGGTCAGCTCCCACTCCCGGTCAACCAACCGCAGCTGCCGGTGCCAGGCCAGAGGCGCAACATGCCGGACCAACTCCTCTGGCAACCCCACATGCTTGAGGGCCGTGGCCAGATGGGCGAGGGATGGGGCCCTCAGCACTTGCTCTGCCCGACCACGGGGCGTGAACGCGAAGAGCTTCTCTGAGGGGAGGGCCGGGGGCGGACTCGTCTTGGAATGTTTCACACTTCAGATGTGCCAGCGCGCAGGTCGCGCGCGCAAGTCCGGTCAAGGGGCAAGGTCCGAAAGCGGCACCTCCCGCTGCTTGACCCGCGGGATGCGCGGGATGACCGGCAACACCAAGTCGCGCACTTCGCTCTCCCGGCCCTGACGGTGAATCCGCCACTGCCGACGCGCATACCGCTGCAACTCGAAGACCTGCTCACGGAGACCCCCCCCCATCGGGTAGGTGTTGAGGTGCCGGAACAGTTCTTCCAACCGACGCGCTCGCCCCTCGACGTTCCCGTACTTTGCCCCCAGGATCAGGCCGTTGACGGTTCGCCGGTAGTGGGCTGCCTTGTCGGCACATAGCCACCAACTCCAGGTCTGCCGTTGAACGTGTGGCCCCAGCAGGTAATGTCGCCAGACCAGTCCGCCCTCCCGGGCATCGACGAACTGCTCCCGTTGAAAACGCGGCTCCTCGCCGGGCCGGTTGACCACCAGAAACAGCGCCACCTGCGGACCGGAGGAGGCCGCGATCAGACCCGGTGCCGGGTGCCCGAACTTGCGCAAGGCCGTCTGCTCCTGCGGCGTGGCCAGCAGCTCGGGATACCGTTTCAACCAACGCTCGATCACGCTCGCCGCACGCTCGGCGGGCACCTCGACGAGGAGCACGAAGGGCGACCTGTTGAAGGCGAACGTGACCTTTTGCAGCACCGCCGTCACACCCACCAATGTCGGCCACTCCCGGGCCTGCTGCCTCTCTGGCGTCTCCATCCCCTTACGGAAGCTGCGCGCTGCTCTCCATGCAAGCGGCAAGGTAGATTCACGCTCCGGCGCGGGCAAAAAGTGCAGTTTGAACGGGTTGGATGCGAGCCTTTTTGGAAAGACATATAAGGATGTTCCTTTTAGGAACAAAAAATCGCCCCGCTCCTTTCCCCCACTTCCCTGCCCGCGCCGGAGCGCCCCGGAACGGTGGGACGTATATGAGATGTGGAGAGACGATGAGGGAAGGGAATTCCGGTCCTCTCTGTGCTGACCCTCACAGGCCACTTGACAAGCGAGCGGCGCGCGGGGCCAGTTCAAAAGCTGTCGGATGTCAACCGGACGGGGAGCCCAAATCGGTCATGGGGTAGGGGCGCGTGACTTGGATGGGAGTCTGACCACTGGAAAGCCACCTCGTGCGGCAGGAGGAGGTTCGCCTGGAGGAGTGAACCCGGTCAGAAGGGAAAGGCCGAGTCCTGACGCTGAGTGAATGCGCACCGCAGCGAGCGTTGAACGAGCCGTCCAGCTGGCGGCTGGGAGTTGGGAGGGTGAGCCCCAACCGTGGCAGGAACGTTAGTCGGCATGAGGTCCTGCGGTGATGAGTACCTGAACTCGGTCCTCCCACGCACGGGGTTCCCCGCCATCCTGTACGCTCAAGGCAATGGGTCATGTTCGCGCTGGACAGACACTCATACTCCACGACTCGCCATCGTGGGGGCCTGCCGTAGCTGCATGCCGGGGGAAATCCTGGCTGGTGCGGTTGCAACGGGGGCGCGCGGGTGAAACACCTGCGCTCTACCCAATCCAAACAGGAGATGTTGGGCGACCGGGGCACGGATCCCACGGCAACGTGGATCGTCCTGGACTGTCAGAAGCCGCGAAAGCGGCGTCGGGGGCGTGGCGTCGGCAGCCTGCTTACGCAGGAAGCGCGCGTACCCGATCCCCACAGGTGGGCGTCAGCGAGGGAGGCAACTCCCCGAGTGGGCCGAGGGCGATGCAGGGTGGTGAACTGCACGTCGGGGGGCACGCGGCACCGGCAGAAATGCCGGGTCGGCGAATAGCTCAAGCCTGTCCATGCGGGGCCGAACCCGCGATGGGGTGTGTGGTCGCCGGACTCGAGGAGAGTCCAGCAACCAGGGAAGAACGTGCCGGGAATCAGCACCGACGGGTGACTGGGATGACGAGAGTCATCAACGGTGCGTGCACGGTCATAAAGGGGGAGCTCGGAACATCTGCCCCCATAACCCACCCTCAGGGTGGAGCCTTCGGGCGGCCCGCACGCGACCGCGCGGCGAACGGCGACCTGACGGACACAGTCCGTCCTCAGTCAGCAGTCAGAACCGGGGAACCTCCACACACCACCCTCACGGCGTGGTCCACCTCTTGGCGAGTGTGGAGGGGGAGCGGCAGTGAGTACCTGCAAGCAGTCGAGCGACGTCGGTCGTTAGCCTGCGGGCCTCTCAGCGGAACGGAGAGGCGGGGAAAGCGGCCAGCGGGACGGCGGTGCCTTCAGGCATCGTCGGTGAAGGTCTGTCCAGCGCGTCGGTGTGTCACGACCGGACCCATGAGCCTGTCAGGTTGGCCCCTGATCGGCTCTCAAGCTCTTGCAGGTGACGCTGCGAGGACACTTGAGATGAACAGTGACGAGTCACCCCTTACGCAACGTGTTCGTGAAGGCCTGGCGTTGCGCCGTTCTGTCGGCCATCCGGCAGAGTAATTCTTGAGCTGAAAGCGCGGCCCCCGGGTCTGCGTCAGCTGGAGCGCCCAGCTCTGGATGTGTCTGGCGCATCCTTGTAACCACTGGTCATCCGGTGGGTTTGAAGCGGCCCTGCTTGCGTGTGCGAACAAGCGGCGCCCTATTTAGGTTGGACCGCACCGTGACCCGAGCGTGATCGGTAGACGATAGGAGTTGATTCCTGCCGTCGGGCTCTCAGAAGACTTCGGTCATCTGGGGGCTTTGTCTTGTCTTGAAACGCAGGGACGCGAGCTACAACGCTTCGCTGGGTCTCCTGAGCAGTTTGAAGGCGCTCACCAACTGAACTTCCACCCCGTTGGGCAAGGCGGCGCGTGCGGCCAGCAGATCGGGATGCTGTGGCGCCCAGAGGGGATGGGTGACCAGGAGCGCGCGGGTCTTGCGGCGGCTTTGCAGGAGGAAGGTAGGGACAGCCTCGTTACGTTCCAGAGGCGTGTAGTCCAGTTGGGCGAGCGACCGGACGATGGGCGCCTCGCTGCCCCAGACCAGGGGAGCCCAGGGGTTCGGTCGTCCTTCCTGCGGAGCGTGCAAGCTGGGGGGAGCCAACGGATTCCGCAGCAGGGCCAGGAAGTCCAGCGCGAGGCGCCAGTCGAGCAGCGGGTGATAGGCCAGGTTCGTGTAGTCACGTAGGCAGCGGGCGCAACTGCCGTCGCAGACGGCGGCATGGTCGTGCCAGGCCGGGGTGAGGGAGGTGTAGGCGAAGTCGAGCAGACGACTGAATTCGCTCGCCTGCCCGAGGTGGGTGGCATACCCGGCCCCGTTCTCGAGGCGGTCACAGAGAAAGGCGTACCCCAGGGTCTCGCCGCCCGCCCCGTTGACGTAAAGCCCCGCGTCGAGTTCGCTGGGTTCCACGTCAAGCAGGGCGCCTGCGGCGGTGCGGAGGGTAAAGGCCAGCGTGTACCAGGCGGCGCGGCCATCGACGGTGGTGGTGGGGGCATGGGTGTGGTCGGGCCAGCGTTCCGGGCGGATGAGCAGGGTATCGGTGACGCGGCGGGAGAGCAGCGCCACCCTGCGGCTCCCGGCGGTGCGGGTGCTGGCCGATCCCGTGGTCAGGTCGACCTCGTACGCACCGGGGAAGCCCGCCTTGTCACGGAAGCTGAAGCCCAAGCGTCCCCCGTCATTGTGTGTGAGCAGTTCCTCGGTGCGGGCGGTCAGGAGGGTGTTGGCGACCTGGGCGGTGGGCGTGGTCGCGCCCCGCACCGCGAGGGTGGGGCGGGTGGAGCGGCCCATGTATTCGATATGCCCGTCGTAATCGTCAGGGTCGCCGTCGGTGAAGAAGTGGCGGGGCTCACGGGCGTCGAGAACCTTCACGCTGGCGGTGCCGCAGGTGGGACACACGGCGGCGCGGTCACCCACGCTCGCGGGGGCGGGCATGGGGTGGTGGACGGCCTGGCAGCTCTGGCACAGGCCGAGCAGCAGGGGATTGGGCTGCGACAGCGGTGGGTACAACCCGGGCGCGGTGCGGATCCGGCCCGACCCCGGTCGCACGTCCAGAACGCCGTGGACGGTGTGGATGAGCTTGTCCTTGACGATCTGCGCGCCGGGCGCGAACGACCCGATGGCGAGGTCCAGGTCGCGGTCGACGCTGTCCGCCTCGGTCAACTGCCCGCTCATGTTCTCCAGGCGCGAGAGGTACAGGTTGCGGACGCGGGTGGGAAACCCAAACATAGGCAGCAGCCCCGCCCCGGCGAGGCGCTCGCTGAGTTGCGTCTGGCTGTGACGCTCGTCGGCCACCACGTGGTCGACATCGACCACCAAGGTGTCAAGCACGTTCCGCATCAGCCCGGCGGGGTCCGTCTGCCCGGCGTGGGCCGCCAGGGTCACCGCGAGGGCTTCCAGGTCGGCGCGCTCTTCGGGCGAACTCAGGAACGCCTCGACCCTGGAGCGCAGCTCGGGCCAGCGGTCCGTTCGCCCGAACTCTCCGTGAACGCTCTCGCCCTCCTCGGGCACAAGACCCGCCAGGGCGCGACGCAGCACCTCCTTGACGAGCACGCGACGGAAGATCGTGATGCGGGCGGTGTCGAGATATGGCGGCGGTGGAGCGTCTCCGGTGATGCTTTCGGGCCGCTGGTAGTAATAGGCGTCGTGGGTGCGGTCCCGGCAAAAGGTCAGGGCCAGCGAGAGTCCGGCCCCGCGCCGACCTGCCCGTCCCACGCGCTGCTGGTAGTTGAAGCGCCGGGGCGGCATGTTGCTCATCACGACCGCCAGCAGGGACCCGATGTCCACCCCGGCCTCCATCGTGGTGGTGACGCTCAGCAGGTCCACGCCCTGCGCGCGGGGTTCCTCACCCGGCAAGAAGACCTCTTGGAAGTGCCGCTGGCGCACCGGGCGGTCGGAGGCGTTCGTCTGCCCGGTGAGTTCTTCCACGTTCATGCGGTACGGTGGCCCGAAGTCCCGCGCCAGGTAGGCGTAGTAGTCGTGCTCCTCCTCGTAGGTAGCAGGCTCCAGGTGGCTGTTTCGGCCTTGCTCTTGGGCGCAGTTCACGCAGGACCCAGCGGCGTGGTGCTGGTAGAAAGCGCGGCAGATGGGACAGCGCCAGCCCTGCGTTCGTCCGGGGAGCAGTTCAAGGTTGTTGGGCCGCAAATTCAAACCGTTTCCACTCGGCTGAGCGTGGTCGCCTGCGAGCAGCTGTTCGGTGAAGGCCTGCTGTTCAATGCCCACCACGTTCAGGTAGTGTTTGACCGCCTTGGGGAGGCTCTCGAGGGACCCCGACACGGCGTAGTCGCTGAGGGTATGGCGGCGTTTGACTGCCAGGAAGCGGACCACCGCGTCGGCTGCTTCCTGGACGTGAACCGGGGTGGACGCGGGCAACGGCACGTGCACCTGACCCTGTCCGACACTTTCCAGGGTACGGACGACGTGCGTGAACAGCACTTCCATGATCTCACCCAACAACCGTCGGTGCAGGCGTTCCACGTGCCGCTCGGCTTCCGGGTTGGGTTGGGGGTTCACGCCCCGGGGCGTCCAGCGAAAGGCCTCCTGCCAGGGTTTCCTGGTGCCGTCCTGCTGAAACCTCAGGGCACCGCGGGTATTACCACCGGGGCAGATACCGAGGTCCAGCAGCCGCCGGAACACGTCCTTCTCCAGCTGTCCGAGGGATACCCGGGTGGGGTACTGCCGGAGGAGGGCCTGCGCCTCGGCCTCGGTCTCCTCGTCGGCCAGTCCGTTGAGGGTGAGTAGCAGGGGGTTGAAGCGTTGAGCGTTCGCCTGGAACAGCACCAGGTCTTCGGGCGAGGCTGGGGCGCCTAGCACGTCTGCCAGCGCGGGGTTGACGTCCAGCAGGCGATCGCGCCCACCTGGGGCCAGTCCCGCCAGCACGCGGACGGCGGCCTCAAGGGACCGGCCCGCGGCTTGCAAAGCGTCCAACAGCGCGACCCGGACCATATCGCGGTAATGGTCGCGCTCCAGCCCGGCTGCCAGCCTTGCCGCGTCCTGGCGACTGTCACTGAACACCACCAGCTTCCGCGCCCCACCCCCACTGCTCACCTCCCGCATGAGTGAGCTGGCGAGCACCTGGGCAGCCTTCTGGAAGCCGGTGCGGTGGTGCCGCAGGGGAGTGGGGAAGCGCTTGCGCCTGCCGAAGTCGGTGTCACAGGCCGGACAGCTCGGGGGCATCGCGGGGGCCGCGTCCGCGTTGCCGGCCTCCACGCCGTACACCCAGACGGGCTGCATGCCCGGCTCCTGGCCCGCGCGGGGGGAGCGGGTGAGCAGGCCGGTCTGCCGCTGGAAGTGCGCCCGTTGCCAGAAGAACGTCAACTTCGAGGAGGTGGGCTTATGGGTCCAATCGTGCCTCTCGAAATCAGGGCTGTGGTCATGGGACGTGACCGGCCACAACACGGCGTAGGCCCCGTGGGTGCGCGGCCCGTCCCCGTCCGGCGCTCCCTCGAGGTCCGGGCGGTCGGCACTGAGCAGTTCCGTCGCGTGCTCCCCTCGCTTACGCTGGGCACCGTAAAAGGTCTCCCCACAAACGTCGCACACGATCAGGTCGAGCACACGGCTACCACATCCACAGGCAAGACGGTGCTCGTCGTGCAGGCGGCCGACAGTCCGGTCCTGGGACGGCTCATCCCGGGGTGGGCAGGCCGGGTCCGTGCAGGCCCAGAGATTTCGCACGTTCTGGAAGAACAGGTGGCCACGCAGCGCCAGGGTGGGGCGTCCGTCCGCGCACCGGGCGGTCGTCAGGGCGGTGAGCAGTCCCCGCAGCGCCTGGGGCTGGTGGAGCAGCAATCGGGCTCCCAGCACCTGGCTGCGCGTGGCCCGAACCTGCCCGCCCTCGTCCCGGCAGGCCTCGCGCACCAGCGCCGGGGCATGGAGGGCCGTCAGGGCGGTGGCGAGCGCGACCTCCGGCGGCCCATCGACCGGGAAGCCGAGATCGGTCACAAGGGCCGAGACGGCTGTCCCCGACACGGCGGCGGGGACAGGCGGGATGGTGGGATCGTTCTGCACGGCCTCGGCGAAGGCCTCGAAAGCGCGGGCATGGGGCGCGAGGCTTGCGTCCCCAGGCGGGGGCGACACGACCTGCCGACCGGTGATGAAGTCGAAGCGGTCGGCGGGCCGCCCGAAGAACTGCGTGAGGAAGCGCCGTCCCGCCGGGTCGTCCTCGAGGCTGGCGGTCGTGGCGATGACGCGCAGCTGCGGGCTGTCTGGGTTCAGGCCGAGCCGGGAGAGCAACAGCCGCACGATGAACGACACCTCGGTGCCCGGCGTGCCCCGGTAGGCGTGCAGTTCATCGACCACCAGGTGGAAGACGTGCCGCGGGTCGGCGGCCAGCCAGGCGCGGGTGGCCTCGAAGATCGGGCGCTCCACGTCGCGCATCAGCATGATGTTGAGCATGGAGTAGTTGGTGATCAGCAGGTCCGGTGGGTGGTCCTGCATGTCCCAGCGGCTCCACGCCTCGCCACCCGACGGGTCGGGGAAATGGTCGAGCAGTTCGGGCCGCCCGGCCCCCAACAGCGCTGTCCACTGCCGGTCGAGGGTCGTCAGGTGCCGGTGCAGGCGCCTCAGGTGGTGCTTGTTGCCGGGGCGGCCCGGGACCGCGGTCAGGCCGGTGTAGCGCCCGAAGGTCACGCGATTGCCGCCACGCCGGGCATCAAGCCACGCGGTCACGGCGGGAGCGTTGAGCACCGACCGCATCCTTTTGAGCTGATCCTCGACCAGAGCGTTGAGGGGGTAGAGCATCAGGGCCCGCACGGCGGCGGGACGGGTCACGTGCGCCCACTGCGATCCGGTCCGGTCTTCCCCCTGGCGCCACCACGCCCGCTCCGGGGCCGGAGCACCGACGGGGGTCCAGTCCGCGCTCTCGCGGGCAAGCTCGGCGAGCAGCGGCAGCAAGAATGCCTCGGTCTTCCCGGAGCCGGTTCCGGTGGTCACGACGAGGTCGCGTCCCTCCACGGCTCCTGCCGTCAGGGCACGGAACTGGTGGGCGTGCAGCGGCGTTCCGGGCGGCAGCAGCGGTCCGGCGAGGTGTGCCAGGTCGCCCAGGTGACCGGGCAGGGTGGCGGCCGCCTGCGCCAGGGTGTGTCCGCTGCTCTCGTAGGTGGCGACGGGTTCCACCAACGGTTCCTGGGTCAGCAGGCCGGGTCGGGCGAGCAGGGCCCGGCGCTCCCGGCGCAGCGCCGGGTTTTTCAGGGGAAAAGCACTCTCGACGTACAAGCCGTAGATGCGTTCCAAACGGGCGTGCAGGCCCAGCAGATCGTTCATTCGCTCTCCACGGCCAAGCCCAGCCGCTCCGCCAGGAGGCGAGCGAGATTCCCGGACACATTGGGATAGACGAGCCAGCCACCCCGGTGCTCGGGCAACCGGCCGCTGCACAGCACCAGGGCCCGCTCGTAGAGTTCCGGGGGCCGCTCCTCGTGCCGTAGGGCCAGCTCCCGGCGGTCTGAAGCGTGGCGCCACGCTCCCAGCAGACCCCGCTGCCCGAGCGCCAAGAACCGTAGGGCGAAGAATTCCCCACGGTACCAGGCCGCCCCGCTGCGCAGGGCGTTCACGACCCGGCCGTCGCCGGACGTCAGCTCGTACAGGCCCTCCTCGTCCGCCCCGGTGCAGGAGGCGAACTGCCGCCCATCGAACCGGCGCAGCTTCAGCGCACGTTCGTTCACGCTGCCCAGCCTCTCAAGCAGGGGCAGGAACCCGGCAATGTCGGGCAGTGCCTCCGCCAGCGGCCGCGCTGGCTCGCTGAGCAGCGGGCGATGTCCTGGGTCCGTCACCAGGACCCGGTCCGGTCCCCCCGGTTGTGCCTCCCGGTGGTCGCCGTGTACAGGGCGGCTGTCCCGCGCCCCGACGAGGAACCGGGACCGCTCCTCTCCGGCAAGTTCCACCTCGGCCACCGCCGGGGGTGCCACCGCCCAGCGCCCCCCGGCGAAGATTTCCAGGTGGCCGAGCAGGCGCAGGTGGCGGGCGAGCCGCGTGGCCATCACCGGGTCCCGTACTCCCAGCGACGCGGCGGCCGCGCGCAGGGCGGACCAGGAACCGCCTCCGGTCGCGGAGAGCCACCACAGGAGCCTCTCCCCCGCCCCGGGCGGCAGTTCCGCAGCGTGCCCGGGCAGCCGCGCCTCGGTATCGAAGGGGTCCTCCTGCGCCTCTCGCAGCACCCGGCGGTACTCCAGGCACTGTCCGAGTGCCTTCACCTGCAGGTCGCCGGACGTCATGTTCTCGATCTGTGCCAGGGTGAGTGGCTCCGGGAGGGGCGAGCGCAGGTGCGGGCAGTCGGCGAGGGCGTCCTCCACGTCCTCGGGCACCTCTCCCGGGTAACTGGTCTCCAGCGTCAGGAACAGCAGGAATTCACTGGTCGCGCCGCGTTCCACCCGCAGGCTCACCACCGTGTCCGTGAGCCTGCGGCGCCTCACAAATCCAGCCACGTTTTCGATTACCACGGGCGGGCGGCCGTAAGCGGTGTATGCCCGGAACCAACGCACTCCCATTCTGCCGGGCATTCGGGACAGACTCACAGGTCCTGAACGTACGCACCCCAGATGCGGCGTCCATTCACCTCCATCCCTTCGCGGCGCTCCGGCGGCACCGGGGCAGCGCGCAGTTCCTCCCAGGGCACCACCGTCAGGGTGCGCACGGCATGCTGGCCGCGAGACTCGGCGCTTAGCTCGAAGGTTCCCGGCGAATCCAGCGGCAGGGACAGCACCTCCCCCGGTGTCACGCCCGCCGCGAACACCTCCTCGCCGTCACGGCAGACCGTGAGGTGCGCGTCCAGGGAAAACGACATCACCCGCACGTCCGGACCCGCCCCGGCGAGGTAGGCCCCCGCCCGCTGCGTCCGCGCGCCGCCCTCCAAGTGGATGCTGACGCCTCCAGGAGGACGCAACGCCTCGTGCAGGGCGCGGGCCTGCCCCGCCGGGACTTCGCTCCAGTGGTTGCCGATCACCATCAAATCGCGGACCTCCACCCACCCCTCCCCGAGAGCGTCTGGCTGGCCTGTCCACGCGACGAGGCCCTCCTCCTGAAATCTCCGCAGGTCCGGCAGCAGGGTGTCGCGCACGAGCAGCAGCAGGTGCTCCCCCACGCCCGGTGTGCCCAGCGACGCGAACATCCCCTCGGCGTCCGGGTCGCGGCGCAGCAGCCAGTAGTCCCGGGCGGGCAGCACCAGCGCGTCCACAAAGGGATTGCCCGCCACCTCGAGGCGCACGCCGCGTGTCAGCTCTGCCAGCGTGACCTCACCGACCGGCCGGTAGTACCCGGGGCGTTCGAGGTCCAGCACCTCCGCACCCCCGGGAAACTGCACCGCCATTCTGGTCAGCCGGACGCCCCGTGGCTGACGGGGGAAGAGCTGGTACTCCGGCTCCCCGGTGCGCCAGTGCTCGCCCCGGTACAGCCCGGCCACCAGCTGGCGCGGCCCGACGCCGGTCGACTCGGTCACGTCCGCCGAGCCTCCTGAAGCGTGGAAGTCCTGCAGCACTCCCTGCAGGGCGTCATGCACGTCCTCGGCCGCCGCCCCGGTCCGGGACAACAGTTCCGCGAGCTTCTTCGTCAGCTCCCCGTCCGCGCGCAGCCGTGAGGCCAACGTCTCCCCATCCCAGCCTGCCGGGTAGCCCCGCTCGGCGAAGAGCCGGCGCAGGCGCTGCTTCTGGCCCTCCGCGATCAGGCACTGGCTGATGGGGTAGGCGATGAACCGTTGCGCGCCCTCTCCACCACGGGCGGTGCTGTCTAGCCCACGCCCCCGCAGGTAGGCCACCCATGCCTGCCAGAGAGGCTCCTCCGCCCCGGTGGGCAGCCCCGGGGGACGACCCTGTGGACTTGGTGGGACGCCGAGCACGGCAGCCAGACGCTTGAAGTAGTTCTTCTCATGGAGCTGCCCAGCGGCGTCGGTGGCCATGTTGGAGGCCGCCAGCACCATCGCGGCGAGGAAGGCCACGCCGACCGGACGCCCCTGCGGGTCCGAGGCGGCCATCCAGTCGCAGCACACACGCGCCTCGTAAATGCTGTTCTTGTGCACGGCACCGAGAAAGTCGGCGCGCCAGGAGCTTCCCGGCGGAGGCGGTCCCCACCACTGGACTCCAATGCGATTGAGCGTCTCGTCACTGACCTCCAGGTACACCGTGCTGCCCAGTGGAGCACCATGAGTCGCGTGCTCGAGCAGCGCGGTGTTCCAGGCTTGATAGTTCGGCATGCTCATATATGGCACATCCGGGGACAGACCGGGAGCAAATCTGCCGCTTTTTTCACAGATACAGCGAGACCAGGACCAGAGTCTCTCGTTGGGTTGATCTTTTCCCCCGTCACTCTCGTTTCTGCCGAGCGTCGTGACCTCGCTCGCACGAAAGCACTGCACGGCAAGTACGGGCACGTCATCCGACTGCCGCCAGGGTTGAACTCTCCCAATCGACTTCAGGAAAGAGGATGGCTGCCCAAACCACGAGAGGTCTGGTTTTCATAACGTTGATTGAACAAGGGGTAGTCCAAGCCCGGTTATGCTAAGGACAGAATGCACAAAGATACTGAGGCAACAGAGCGCCCAGAGCTGATCTACGGTGTCATCGAGGGAAGTGGTGGCGAGGGCGTGCAGGTTCTACCTGCCGAGGAGGTCCAGAACCTGCTCAAGGGCCAGCGTGCCTACAGCGTGGCCCGGACCTGGGGGGAGTTCCGGCAGTTGGCCCCTTCATCCTTTGTCGAGCTTGAGACACAGGCATGGTTGCAAAATCAAGAGGATGAGGAAGACCCAGGCCTGACGCCCGGAGACGACCTCGAGTTCACAACGGGCTATCCGGACGGCGACGCTCTCCATCTCTGGCCGCAAGCCCTGATGCTCAGGCTTCTTCCCGAGAAATTCCAGCAGCAGTTCGGAGAGGTCAGCGACACCACCCACAGTGGACCCTTCCTGCAGATCGATCCCAACCATGAGGAGGCCCTGATTCAGGCCCTGGAGGTCGAGGGATACGCTCTCAGACGCAACGACGACATGATGTACGGAGCGCAGGGCTACCTTTCGGTCGAAGAGTTGAACAGGCTGCTGCAGGAGTAGTGTTCCCCGCCATCAGGCTCAGCGGCTGCGGTGGATCTGGGGCAGGACAGCGCTCTAGCGTCCACCTCCGGGGAGACGGCGTGTGCTGCCCTGTCTCCCCGAATTCAGTCTTCCCGACTCAGCCCATCTTGGCCAGGACCCCAGCTACGATGTCCCTGAGTGAACAGACGGCGGCGGCCGTTTTGTGGAGCGCGGTGACATCCTCCTGCCTCATCACGAGATGACGCACCGGATGCATCACGCGGTTGCGCAGGTCAGGGATACCGCCTGTCAACTCGTCGAACTTGCGCCTCGAGCTGAACCCGAGTTGCCCGCGCAGCTCTTTCGAGGAGGCCACGACCGTAACGAGTTGCGTCAGGTTCAGGGCATGGACCGGACTGAGGTCGACACCCGCGCGCTTCGAGAGTTCCCAGCTCCCCACCACCCCGACCCGCTGCCCTTCAGGCAACCACTCCAACCAGGTCCAGGGGTCGTCATAGACCACCTGCATGAGTTCGGCGAGATGTGTCTCGAGGTCGGCGAGCAGGGAGTAGAGCCGCGCGCGGAAGGTATGCAGGTTGAAATCTGAGAGAGTGAACAGGCCTACCAGGTTTGGTGTGCTTACGGAACCGTCAACCATGTCACCGGCCACGAGGACCGCCCGCCGCATCGACATGCTTGTGAGAAGCCCGTCGAGGGTGGTGTGCTCATGCACCCACGTCAGCTCGGCATCACGCTCCTCGAGCGGTTGCCCTGTCTCGAAACGCTCACGGGCAGTCTTTGTGTAAATTACGCCGACGACACGACGGTTTGCGTCCAACAGAGGCGCATGGTCGTAACGGCGCGACTCCAAAGCGACGAGACGCTCCAGGTCAACCGAGCCGCTCGTGAGCGTGAGGCAGTCTTCCAGGGTGGTGTAGAGACCCTGGAGGAAGAGAGGGCTGTACAGACCCGACACCTGCGGTTCGGGCGAGCCGGATTTAGGCGTTGCAGTCAAGTCATTCTCCTGGCTCCTGGGGTCACCTATTTCACATTGTCACACAATTACAAGATTGAGGTTGTATGGATTTGCAGCCTTGTGAGACAATGGAGATGTGAAAGTCATCAGTGTGCTGAGCAGGAAGGGCGGCGTGGGCAAAACATTACTATCGATGGGTATCGCACAGGTCCTCGGCGAATCAGGTCACACGGTCGCGCTCCTGGACCGAGATCCTGAGGGATCGGCGATGGGGTGGCAGCACAACGCCCAGGTAGCGGGAGTTACCCTCCCTTACCGGGTCATTGGCCCTATCGAGGCAGCCAGGCTGGGGACAGTCGACTACCTGGTCATTGACACCCCGCCGAATGACACGCGAATCCTCAAGGACACGGCGAGGCAGTCTAATGTGCTGATCATTCCGCTGCTGCCGGGTGCCGGCGAGGTCGACCGCTTGCAGGAGACGGTGGCCGCCCTGGGTGAGGCTGAACTCGTGGAGGGTGCCCGACTGGGTTTCGTCCTCAATCGCCTGGACAACGACAACGTGTCGGCGGCAATGCCCAGTGCCCTGGACGAGTTGGGCTACCCGGTGGTAGCCCGGGTGCGTAAGGCGGTGGGGTACCAACGCGCCTTTGGAAACCTGATCCCGGCCGAGCTCACGGTGCCCTTTCGCGCGGCTCTCACCGAACTGGAGGTCACGGCATGAGTAAGAAGGCGACGGATGCGAGTTCCATCCTCGGCGCAGCGCGGCGCGCGCAGGACGTGCCTCGGCCTCAGAGTACACAACCACAATCTTACACAAATATAGTTTCACAGGAAAATGAGAGTGTGAAAACTCCCACTTCTGCGGTAGAGAAGCGGGTGAACGTGGCGCTGCGTGCCTCAACGCACAAGCGGCTGAAGTTCGTGGCGCTGGAGCGGGACATGACAGTACAGGACCTAGTCGAGGAGATTTCACTGGCGTATCTGATGACGCGCTCCTCATAACGCTACCTGGCGGCCGCGCGCTCTTGCTCCAGGGACCCGCATCCACCCGGACCGTCACCCACGGGCAGAGGGCCTGAACCCGTAATCGCTTCAGCCAATGCAGGTCCGTTTCCCTGCCCTTCGGGTCGTCGAAGATGACGCTTCCGTCTGCCTGGAAAACTAGGAGGTCGCAGACGTACCGCGTGCCCCGGCAGGCGGAGAGGGACTCGCCTCGCGAGGCTCACGACCTCGCCTGACCGCCCAAGCAGACACAGGTGGTCGTAGTGCGAGCACTCAAGGCCCGAGCCGTATTGCATCCCGTCTCGGACGACTGCGACTGCCCGGACTTGTATGGGTCCGTCGGGGAAGCCACGCCGGAGCGCAGTAGAGCTAGCTAAGTAAGCGTAGAAGTGCCGATTTCTGCCTGTGCTGACATCTCCGGACGGGAAAGAGGTCTATAGCAGGGACGTGACGGGGGAGAGATCTACCTGCGGAGTCCAACGTGCCGTCTCCGGCAGCGAGGACGGCACTTGGGGCAGATGGAGAGAAAGGATCATCTCCATTGAGGAGTGTGTTTTTGCCCCGTTGCGTCTCGCCGCAGCTCTCCTGACACCCCCTTGTACCACGCCGGCGTGTCATTGTGTGAACTCACATTCAGCTCAGCGGGGAGGCTGGCGCCCTCCCAGTCCGGACGAAAGTAAATATCGAGGTCACCTACGGCCCTTGAGCGCTGATGGCGCGGCGACGCCCCGGGCCTTCAGAGGAGCTGGTGGCGCTTCTCTTCCTCGTACACGCGCTCCAGCACGAACTCCTTGAGGAGCGTCTGGTAGGGGGTGCCCTTGACTTCGGCGAGCTGGCGCAACCGCCTCTCTAGGTCTACGCCCAAGCGCAGGCTCATAGGCGTGGAGCGGCGGGAGCGGGGAGGCGGCAACAGGTCCGGGTCCGCGTTCCCAGCGTCGAGCAGATGCTCGGCCAGGCCGTGGGTCGCCCAGAACTCCGCCTCCTCATCCTCACTCTGGAAGGCCGGAATCTGGCTCATGTCCGTGATGATCGTCAGTTCGCTCATGTCTACCTCCGGTAGGCCTGCCGCTCGGCAGAGGTCGCCGCGCCGGGTCAGGACGACGGTGAGGAGGCGGCCCCCGTCCGTCTTGCCCGTGACGGCCTGACGGCGTTCCCCGCCCTGGACTCGGTAGGCGGGCGCGGCCACCCGCCGGGGATCCGTCGCTGCTTCCTCGGCTTCTTCCGGGTCTATGCCGTGCCGGGCGATGTGCCCCTCGTTGGCGTCGTCCCAGTCGAACTCCATGATTTAGTGTAGCGCAGATGCGCTACCACCGGAGCGGGAAGTGGGGGCGGGGTCTTGGACCTGTCGGTTGAGGTTCATGTCCAGAGCGTGATCAGCCTCGCGGGGGACGGGAGTTCCGGGGGGAACGAGGGGTGGGCCGTGGGGTCGATTCGGGGCACGGCTGAAGCCTGCCCGAGCTGGTCTTCGACAACCCACGCTGCGCTCCTGCCCCGGGGGGCAGGGGCCGAGGCGGGGGAGGAGCGGCGGAGGGGGGTGGGCCGGAGCACGGTGGACATGCCTGAAAGCCTGCGCTCCCCGCCGGGCACGCCGTTACCAGATCTGGTGGCGCTCGTCAGTTCCCACCCGACGACCCGACGAAGAACCCCCTGCATAACGCGCAGGGGGTCGGCGAGCTGGAGGGCGAGGGTCAGGTGCGGCGGCGGGCCTTGGCGTAAGGGTCACGGCGGTGGCCAGCCTGGCGGGCGCCGATGGCGAGAATCGTGACCGTGTGGTCCGCCCGATCCACGGCGTACACAACGCGGTACCGCTTGCTGGCGGCGTACACGCTGCGGAGTCCGGCGAGGGGCGCGGTCAGGGGTTTGCCGAGGTCGGGGTTCTGAACCACCTGCACAATGCGGCGGTTGATCTGAGCGAGGGTGGTGGAATCGATCTTGTTCATATCCGCCTTGGCTGCAGGGTCAAGGACGAGGGTGTACTGGGACATGACTGCTCTCCGTGCTGGTGGGGGCGGAGAGCAGTCGGGCGCTCTCCTGGGCTTCTGCCGTCCTTCGAGGTCAGGAGGACAGAAGCTCAGGGTGCACAGGGTTGAACGGTCAAGGGGATACTGAGAGGCCGCCTGAGCAGGACGCCGCAGCCGTCACGAATCATAGACATGAAGCGCACCAGGGCGATGATCAGCGTGACGAACCGGAAGATAGGACTCTGCGTGAAGTACTTGAAGCCAAACAGCCTGGCAATTGCAGGACCAATCTGGATCGCGAATGCTTTCAGAAACTTGTCAATAAAGTGAAACGAGGCTTCTTCTTGGTCAGCAACTTTAATGACAGAGACCCACAGCAATTCGCTCAGGTCCTCATAGACGCCCCGGAAGTCCACCCCCGATTCTCCTCGAGCGTTGATGTACCGCTGGGCAAGTACAGAGATGCCTTCCTGCCATACCAGATCGACCGTTTGACGCGCCCTGTGTACCTGTTCCGAAGTTTCTTTCTCGGTCCAGGACCGGACTTCATCCTCAGTGGTTTGCCTGGCTCTTTCAATCAGTTCCGGCCGCTGAGAGAGAGCAATGAAGTTCTTCTGGAGAGCGACGAACAACCGGTGTTGCTCAGAATGCGTCAACTGCTCAAGGTGCTGTCCGAGCTGATCGTTCACGAGGGCACCTTCCGGTCGTTGTAACGGGACAGGCGCTCGAGGATGTCGGGGTGATCGTTAAGGACCTCATTGGTCTCCTCGTCGTCGGTGTAGGGAACATCGGCAGCGCTGCGGCGCACCTGGGCGGGCTCAACACTGCCGGCGATCAGGTCGCCGACCTGCACGGTCTTACCGGTCAGCGCTCCGAGCGCAGCCATGATGTGTTCCAGATTCTCCAAGTCGACGCGCTTCACGCTTTCGCCGCGAGCCATTGCAAACACGCTGCCCCGTGCGACTAGACCTTCGGTTTCCTTCACGAGCCGGTAGGCCGTCAGGCCGTGTTCGCGTAGGAAGGTGTCCAGGGAGAATCTCAACGTCATAGTGACAGAAAGTTATCACTAGTGACAGGTAGTTGTCAATCCATCTACCCTCGCTCCATCTGACCAGACACCGCCTCCTCCCACCACTCCCGCGACTGTTGCGACAGCAGCTCGGCGGCGCGAGCGCCGGTGACATTGGACTCGTCCCACTGTTCGGCCATCCACTCCAGCGCCGTGACGATCTCCTCCTGAGCGTCCAGCCCGGCGGGAGCACCCAGCAGCTCGTGCCGCAACCTCCCGAGGGGCGTGCTCGCCAGCGCGTCGATGCCGGCTGAGCCTCACGAGGGCCCGGCACTGCCGCTCGACCCGGCACCAGTGAGTGAGCTCGACGGGCGGCTTGAGCCGCCGCCTGTCCGGGGCCCACCCCGCCGGACCGCTGTTGTTGCCCTGCCGCCGGAACCCGGACACGCCCACTACTACCTGCGTGCTCGTTGCCCGGGTCACGACCTCTTCCTCCACCTGCACGAGGGTCACCCGGTCCGCCGCCAGGGCTAACCCTTCGGCGGGCACGAACGCCACCACCAATACTGGGTCACCCGGTCGTAGGCCAGCCAGGTCAGGCGATCTTGCGTCACCGGCGCCTCCCTCTCTCGCACGCCCGGCACACCCGCCGCCCGTCCCCGCGTATCCGCAGGTTCTCGCCGCCGTACCAGTGCCCCCTCGGGCAGTGCGACACGCGGGCCGCCCGCGCCGCCGCCCCCTCCCCGCGCAGGATGTTTTCTCTGTTGGTGACGGCTTCGAGGTGGTCCGGGTTGACGCACCGACGGTTGCGACAGCGGTGGTCGAGCACCAGGTCATCCGGGATGGCATGCCCCGCCAACAACCAGGCCACCCGGTGGACGGGGGTGCTGCGCCTCGCCACCCGCACATGGCCATACCCGTCCGAGAGGGCCCCCTGCCACTCCCAGCAGCCCGTCCCCTCGCCCCGCTCGACGCGCTCCTAGAAGCGCGTCTGGAACTCGGGCGTGAACAACGTCGCCTCCAGAGAGGCGGACGTGGACCCAGGGCGCCGGACAGGTGGCAGCTCGCCCAGCAGGGGCGGGGAGGGCGCAGTTGGCTGGATCCACGTCATGAGGCCAGCGTGACGGCCAAGGGCTCGTCTAGCAAGTGCAGGGCGAAGGGTTGCGGTGGCCGCCGCTTCGGCCTCCAGCGGTGCCAGCGTGCTGGGACGGGGGCGTGCACAGGTGTGACGGACTCCACGAGAAGCAGGCCGGAGGCGGCGCGCAGCACCCGGCCCTCGACCTGGACGTGGAAGGTCGCCGGGTCCAGGTCGAGGACGCTCGCCGTCGCGTGCAGGGTGATGACAAAGGGCAGGTCGGTGGCCTGCGACGGGCACACCTTCACCTTGATCAGCCCTTCGCCCCGGTCGAGCTTCAGGAGCTGCCCAATCACGCTGACGCTGGAGCCGTTCGGCTGCTCAGCGGACCGGACCAGCCGGGGGAAGGTGAACAGGTCGCGCAGACTGCCGGCTGGCGCCGTGCGCGGGTAGGCGCGGAGGGTAACGCGCGCCTCGCCCTCGGGGCACCAAGATGTCCGAACATCCAGCCCATTCACCGTCACGCCCTTGCGGGCGGGCACAGCCCAGCCGGTCAGGGTCACCACGGCACGGTGGGGGAGAGCCGGGCCCTTCACGAGGCCTCCCTCGGCGTGTCCTTGGGCACGGCGGCCGCCCGCTCGTGCAGCCCGCACATGCCGCTCGTGTCGCCGTGATCGTATTCGAGGATAGCGACCGGACGTACCGAGCCGGGCTTGAGCCCCAGGGCCTCCAGGTCGTCCGCCGTAGCGAGTTCGGGCGGGTAGGTGCCTTTGTAACGGGGGAGTGGGGGAAGTTTGCGGGTCATCTCAATGCACCCTCCGGTAATCCTTGCTGAGCAGGAACGACGAGAGCTTCTCTCCAGTGTGCAGGTCCACGCTAGGCCCGTCGTAGGCCACGACCGTGACGATCCTGTCCTCCTGGCGCTTGTGCTCCCAGCGACTGCCCACCTCGATGCTGTCTCCCAGCTTCGGGGGCTCCCCCTCCTGTGGCGTATGGAACACGGCCACTTTCACACCCACATTCTTGACATCGTGGATGGGGCTGCGGAGCCGCTCACCAGCCTTCACCGGCTTCGGTGCCGCCGACGCACCCCCGATCAAGCGGTCCAGCCCCCAGATCACCCCCGTGCCCATCTTCTTGCGCCCCGCCTGCGCATCTACCTGCGCCGCCCGCGCCACCTGTTCGATCTCCGCGAGCGAGAGCCGGAACCAGTCCTCCCGGTTCAGCCCCCCCGACAGCGTCGGCTGCTTCAGCACATCCACGAACAGGTCCTTGCCCAGCAGTTCCCGCACCCGCTTCCACTGCGGACCGTCCGGCGCGGCCACGGGACGCTTCAGAAGCTCTGCCCGGTCCACGGCCTTCAGGTCATCCAGGCTGGGGCTGCACGGGGCTTCCGGGGCCGGGCCCGCCGCCCCGCCGCCCGGAACCTTTTGTACGGACGTGGCCTGATCGTCCAGAATTCCAAGCGACCTGAGATCCTCGTCCGTGACGGTGGGAGTGTCCTCGCCGTTCGCCGCGTCAGCGGC
>NZ_JAZHPF010000022.1 GCF_036543075.1 Deinococcus sp. YIM 134068 | reverse complement strand
AGTCTGGAGCTGAGCCAGGACAGCCTGGTAGAGTCGAGGAGCGTCCCCGGCGGCATTTTCAGTTGTCACAAACAGAAAGTGTCCCCTACCGGGGACGCTTTCTCATACTTTCTGTCAGGCGGTCAGGGTGTCACCCTGGGCGCAGCGAAGGGCCTTCCGTCACGAGGTGGAGGATGCTTCGCTGCGCTCGCGCTCAGCAGGACACTGTTTTTCTGTCAAACGCTTTAGAGGTCTCTTCAGAAGCGTCTAGGTAACGGCTCTCCCTTGTATATTTACGATATGCAGACGCTACTTAGCGTTGCATTTCTAGAACGTCGTCGGACACGGGGTCAACGCTAACCGGGGTCGCCCGCTCCAGCCGCAGCAGCGTGGGCGAGAGCAGCCCGGCGAGGCTCGCCACGGTGCCCAGCACGCCCGCCACCACGAAGACCCAGCGCACGCCGATGGCCGACCCCAGCGGCCCGGTCAACGCCAGCCCAATCGGCCCCGCGAGGCCCATCACCATATTCAGCAGCGAGAGGGCGCGGCCCTGGAGCTGGTTGGGGATCACCGTCTGGAGGGTGGCCGTCAGCGGCGCGTTGCCGTAGATGAAGGTCATGCCGCTGACCACCCACCACACGACGGCGAGCCAGAACGCCTCGCGCGGGGCGAGTGCCGTCAGCGAGATGGCGAGGCAGGAGAGCGCGAAGGCGAGCAGCACCGCCACGATGGGACGCCGGGGGACGAGGGCCGCTACGAGCAGCCCGCCCGCGATCATGCCCAGGCCCGACAGCCCCTCCATCAACGCGACCTGCGCGGCCCCGCCCCCGAAGTGTTCCTTGACGAGCAGCGGCGTCAGCGTGAAGGTTGGCATGATCGCCAGCACGACCGCGCCGAGCAACCCGTACAGCCGCCGCAGGCCGGGGTGACGCCACACGAGCGACACGCCCTCGCGAAACTCCCGCCACACGCCCCGCCGCTCCCCGGCGGCGAGCCGGAGTTGGGGAATACGGAAGAGCAGCAGCGGTACAATGCCCAGTAGCGCCGTCGCCACGTCGATCCCCAGCGCCGCCCACAGCGGCATCACGCTGATGGCGAGCGCCCCGAGCGGCGCGGCGGCCACCGTCATGACGCCCATCATCGCCTGATTCAAGCCAGCGGCACGCGGCAGGAAGTCCTTCGGCACGAGCATGGCCGTGCTCGCCTGCGCCGCCGGACCCTGGAACGCCTGCATCGCGCTGCGGACGAACATCATCGTGTAGACGTGCCACAGCTCCACCCGCCCGGAGGCGAACAGCCAGATCAGCACGAGCATACACAGGGCGCTCACCGTGTCCGCCGCGATCATGAGCAGGCGGCGGGAGTAGCGGTCGGCGAAGGTGCCGCCCAGCGGTCCCAGCAGGGCCTGGGGCAGCAGCGCCGCCATGCCCGCCGTCGCCAGGGCCGAGGCGCTGCCCGTCGTGTCGGTGATCCACCACAGCAGCACGAACTGGGTCAGCGCCGACCCGATCAGCGAGAGCGTCTGTCCGCCGAAAATTGCCCAGAAGCGAGTCTGCCAGCCGGGACCGGGGTCGGGGTGGGTGGGGGAGACGGAGGGGGCTACACCCGTGTCCATGTCATCAACTCCTCGCGGACGGCCCCCCGCTGACCCAGGGAGAAGCCGCCCAGCCACAGCCCGTCGCACGCCAGCCGGACAGCGTGGGCGCGGGCGGCGGGCACGCCGTCGGCCTCGGCACGGGCGGAGAGCCGGGCGTGGGCCTCGCCCATCACGCCGAGCTGATCCCAGATCGCGGGCAGCGACTTCAGCGCCTCGTACAGCGCGTCCTCCTCGGGGTCGCTGTCGAAACTCGCCGCGATATACGCCCGCAGCCACGCGCCGGGCCGCTCCCCGTGTTCCGCGACCTCACGCTCCCGCAGCGCCTCCACCCGCCGCTCGAAGCGGGCGAGCAGGTCCAGCGCCAGCGCGTCCAGCAGCGCCTCGCGTGAGGGAAAGTGGTGCAGCAGCCCACCCTTGCTGACTCCCGCCTCACGCGCCACGGCATCGAGCGACAGGCCCGCCCCCTGCGCCTGCAACACCGTCGCGGCGGCGGAGAGGAGGGCCGCGCGGGTCGCCTCGGAATTGCGGACTCGAACCATGTCGTTAACGTACCGTCTGGACGGTTGGTAAGCAAGAGGTGTCTGTCCCGCACCAGCTTGATCATGGGCCAACGAAAACAGGGACGACGCCCGGTCGCCCCTGCGCTCGTGTGAGGAGGGCGGTTACTCGTCCTGCTCCGTGCCCGGCAGCGGCGTCGTGCGGGGCGGGCCGCCGTCGATGCCGCCCGAACCGGCCACGCGGGCACCCTTGACCTCGCCGCCCGCGTCCTGGCTGGGGTCGGCGAGGCGGGGGGCGCTGCCCGACTCGCCCGGCGTGGTCACGCTGAAGTCGGAGAAGCTGCCCGGCACGCCGTCGTCGAAGCCGGGGTCGTCGTTCACGTTGTTCGGCACGAAGTCGTCGCCGAAGGACATCGCGTTGTCGAGCATTTCCACGCGCAGGCTCGGGTCGATGCCCTCGTCCTGAAGCGCGCCCGCGCCCGCCAGCGCGTCGGTGCCGGTGTCGCCGTAGTCCACGCCCGACACCTGGCCGGACACCGGGAGATCGGACTCCTCCTCGTCAGGGACGTTCCCCATGATGAGGTCGGCGTTCGACTGGTCGTCCTGATTGGCCGGGTTGCCGTCGCCCGGCAGCGAGTAGTCCATCGTCGCCGCACCCGTGATGCTCTCGCCGCCGACGGGCCGCAGCTCCGCGTCGCTCGGCTCGCGGCTGTCGCGCTCGATGTCCTCGGCGGTCGCCGTCACGTCCTCCTCCAGCGTCTCCTGGTCGATGTTGTCGCCCAGCGTGGACTCCTGGGCCGTCATGTCGCGGTCGGTGGGGTCGGTCATAGATTCTCCTCCCAGGAATTAGAGCGGCGTGTGCCCCCTCGCCGATGAGGAGTTCGGGGGCGGACGTTGGCCCACCGTTGACCTCCCCCCGCCGCCCCTTCGTGAAGCGGTCTTGGGCAATTTCTTCCCCAGAGCCGCGCCCCGGCGGGTCAGATGAACCGGCCAGGACGACGAGAGGGCAGACACCAGCCACAGGAGGAACCTATATGGCAGACCAGATTCCCATGACGGCGGAGGGCTATCGCCGCCTGGAAGAGACGTTGCAGAAGGAACGTGAGCGCCACGACGACGCCATCGCTACCCTCGCCTCCCTGCGCGACGACTCCAACGACATCGAGGACCGCAACCTGGAGACGGCCCAGATCGACCTCGCGAGCATGGAGGCCCGCATCTTCGAGCTGGAGGACGTGCTCGCCCGCGCCGTGGTCGTCGAGGTGCCGCCCGAGGGCGAGGGCGACGGGCAGGCCCGCCTCGGCTCCGTGGTCGTGCTCGCCGACGAGGAGCGTGGGCGGGAGATGACGGTGCAGCTCGTGAGCGCCGTGGAGGTGACGGCCCTGACGGAGGGCATTACCCAGGTCAGCGAGGACAGCCCGGTGGGGAGGGCGCTGCTCGGGCGGCGCGTCGGCGAGCACGTGGAGGTGGAGGTCGGCGACCGCCAGGTCCGCTACACGGTCCGCAGCGTGGGCGCGGGCTGAGGCTCGGGGCTGGCGGCTGGAAGCTGGCCGCTGGCCGCCCCCCCACCCCTGCCTAGCCGCCCGCGTTGACCGGGACAGACGGTGCCCGCTACACTCCCCGGCATGACGGCGGCGCTCGCCCACAACCTGAATGACGATCCCCGCTAGGGGACGCCCGCGCCGCATACCGCGCCCCCGACCCTTCCTCTGAGGAGTCGGGGGTTTTCTTATCGGCACCGCCCCCACAGGAGACCCCACCCGCCATGACCACCGAACCCCTGTCCCACCTCCAGCGCACCCTCACCCGCGAGCTGCCCCAACACGAGGGGCGGACCGTGAGACTGCAAGGCTTCCTGCACGCCCGCCGCGACCTCGGGGGCGTGCAATTTCTGGTCCTGCGCGACCGTAGCGGCCTCGCCCAATGCGTCGGCAGCGGCCTCACCCTCCCCCTGCCCGAGAGCAGCATCGAGGTGGTCGGGCGGGTCAAGGCGCACGCGAAAGCCCCCGGCGGCTTCGAGGTGGCGGTGGAGAGCCTGCGGGTCCTGACCGCCGCCACTCAGCCGCCGCCCGTCGAGATTCCCAAGATGGAGTGGAACGTCAACCCCGAGACCATGCTCGACTACCGGGTGGTCACGGTGCGGGGGCTGAAGGAGCGCGCGGCCCTGAAGGTGCAGGCCGAACTCGTGGCGGGCTTCCGCGACCACCTCATGACCGAGGGCTTCACCGAGATCAGCACGCCCAAGATCGTGTCGGCGGGGGCGGAGGGCGGGGCGAACCTCTTTCCCATCGACTACTTCGGGCGACCGGCCTACCTCGCCCAGAGTCCGCAACTCTACAAGCAGATCATGGTGGGCGTCTTCGAGCGCGTCTTCGAGGTCGCGCCCGTCTACCGCGCCGAGGAACACGCGACGAGTCGCCACCTCAACGAGTACCTCAGCCTCGACGTGGAAATGGGCTTCATCGAGTCCGAGGAGGACGTGATGGACTTAGAGACCCGTCTCCTCGCGGCGATCACGACGCGGTTGAGGGAGCGTGCCGGGGACGAGTTCAAGTTGCTCGGCTCGACCATCCCCGACGTGCCCGCCCGCATTCCCCGCATCACGCTGCTGGACGCCCGGCAACTCGTGGCGGAGAAGTACGGCCACGCGGTCGGCGGCAAGGACCTCGACCCGGAGGCCGAGCGCCTGCTCTCGCAGCACTACGCGGAGACGGAGGGCACCGACTTCGTGTTCGTCACCAAGTACCCCCGCGCCGCCCGGCCCTTCTACGCCCACCCCGACGAGGGCGAGCTGACGCGCGGCTTCGACCTGCTCTTCCGGGGCATCGAGATTACCTCCGGCGGCCAGCGCATCCACGACCACGCGATGCTGATGGAGTCCATCGCCGCGTACAAGCTGAACCCCGAGTCGCTGGCGGGCTACACCGAGGTCTTCCAGTACGGGATGCCCCCCCACGGCGGCTTCGCCATCGGGGCCGAGCGGCTGACGGCCAAGCTCCTCGGCATCGCCAACGTGCGGTACGCGCGGGCGTTCCCGCGTGATCGGCACCGGCTGACGCCGTAGGGGCGGCGGTGCCGCCGGTCGAGGAGTCGAGGAGTCGGGAGTCCCCACGCTCGACCTCTCGACCTCTCGACTCCTAGACGTTTCCCTCCAGGTCCAGCTTCACGTCCTTGCCGGGCGGCGTCTTCCCCCCGCTCGCCAGCGTCCGCGCGAAGGCGACGACCTTGCCGATGCCGCTGGCCGGGCCGTCCCAGTATTCGGCCTGATGCGGCGTAACCTTGAGCAGGGTGAGGTTGGGGTCGTCCACGCCGTCGGGGAAAAACGCTTTGAGCGGCGGCTTCCACAGTTCCTGCATCTTCGCACGGTCGTCCACCCGCTCGGCAGTGCCCGTCACGTTGACCCACAGGTTCTTGTCGGGGTTGTTGTAGCCCAGGTTGACTTGCGGGTTAGCCTCCACATCCGCGACCTTGTGGCTGTCGGCGTAGGTGAAAAACCACAGGTCGCCGTCGAACTCGGCCTCCTGGGTCGCCATTGGTCGCCCGTGGAGGGTGCCGCCTTGCGAGATGGTCGTGAAGGTAGCGAAGCGCACGCCCTCAATCTTCTCGGCGAGGATGCGGGCGGCTTCCTTCGGGTCGTCGATGTGTTGCGGCTCGGTCATGTCTTCCTCCCTGCGGGCAGTGTAGGCATGGGCCGGAGGGGGCGGGTTGAGCGGGGATTAGGCGTTCGGTGCCCCGGCTCTCACGCGCTCGCCTTCTGCCGCCTCCCGTCTGCCATCATCTCCCGCATGGAACAGTTCGCCCAGTTCTCCGTGTCCGGCCAGCGCCTCTACGGGATGCTGCACGTCCCGGACGGCGAGCGGCCCTCCTCCGGCTGGTCCTCGGTCGTCGTCCTGCACGGCTTCACGGGCAACCGGGGCGGCGACCACCGCCTGCTGCCGCTGCTCTCGCGCTCTCTCGCCCCGCGCGGCGTGGCCTCCTTGCGCTTCGACTTCCGGGGGAGCGGCGAGTCGGAGGGCGACTTCTCCGAGATGACCGTCGCCCGCGAGGTGGAGGACGTGGAGGCCGCCTTCGCCTACGTGCGCGGCCTGCCCCAGATGGACTCAGAGCGCGTGATGCTGCTGGGCTTCTCGATGGGCGGTCTCGTCGCGGCCCTCGCCGCCGAGCGGGTGCGGCCCCACCGCCTCGCCCTGTGGGCACCCGCCCTGCCGGAGCTGTGGCTGCCCTTCCTGCGCGGCGGGTACGCGCCGCCCGTCATCCTCGATTACAACGGCTGGCCGCTGGGCCGGGAGTTCCTGCTGGAGATGCCGCGTCTGCGCCCGCTGGAGGCCGCCGCACGCTGGGGCGGCGTGGCCCGCGTCTTCCACGGGGACGCCGACCAGACCTGCCCGCCCGAGTTCGGCGTCCGTTACGCCCAGGCCCTCGGCTGCGACGCCATCGCCATCCCCGGCGGCACCCACACCTTCGAGAGTTTGGAGACGACCGAGATGCTGTACCGGGAAACGGCGCGGTTTTTGACGGGGAGGTAGGCGGGAAAAGAGACAACGCCGGAACACCCCTCCTACGTCAAGGAGTAGTCGGATAGTCTCCACCTTCTTCAGCTCAGCAGGAGAGGTTGTCATCCCTGCCCCAACTCAAGGCCGCGTGTTCAACCGCGTCCCGAACTGCGCGTTCATGAACACCGCAAGTTCCTGTGCAAAACGGCGGTGAGAAAGGGTACTCGGATGAACCCCATCGAGGCTGAACGACGGCCCGAATGGCTGTGCGGCAGAAGGAAGCAGGGGCCGTCCCGGCAGCGCGTCGAGCACGGGGGTCACGTCGAAGACGGGCACGTTCCGGGCGGCGGCGATCTCGCGGATGGCGGCGTTGTACCCCTCCACGATGCGCTGGGACCCCGCGTACTCGGCGGCGGTCAGCGCCTCGGGGGCCGAGCAGGAGAGGGGAGAGGCCTGGGTCGCCCGCCCGATGACGACGGTTCCGAAATACACCTCCTGCCCCTGACAACTGGCGTCCACCAATCCCCGCAGCCGCAGCAGCCGCGCCGGAATCAGGGCGGGCACCCGCGTCACGTCCGGCACCGTCATCAGCACGAGGTAGCGGACGCCCCCCGCCCGCAGTCGGTCCACCATCGCGGCGTAGTCGGTGCGGAAGCGGTCGAGCGGCGTGGCCTGATCTGGTCGTCCCCGCAGGGTGGGCAGCAGCACGTCGTTGTTGCCGATCCAGACGGTGGCGAAGAGGGGACGGCGGGCCAGCGCCGCCTCCAGTTGGGTGGTGCCCGGCCCGAGGATGGCCCGGTAGAGCGCCGCGTCGTACAGTTGCGGGTCGGGGTCGGTGACGGCGGTGTCGGTGCTGGAGAGCACGTCGCCCACCTTCGCGCCGGGCACGGCCACCACCGGGGACACGACGCCCGGCTGACGGAGCGTGCAGTTCTTCGTTCCCGCCACGCCGACCGGGGGCGGGCAGCCGGGGTCGTTCACCTCCGGCATGGGCACGTCCAGCCCGCCCCGCTCGCCCAGCAGCGTGGGATACGCCGCACGCTGTGATGCCGCCGTCAGTCCGCCCGACTGGAACCCGGCGGTGATGCTGTCGCCCAGCGCGACGTAGCGGGTGAACGGCGTGGCCGGTCCGGTCGTGTCCTGCCCCGCACGAAAGGGGGCGCAGGAGCCGAGCAGCAGCACACTGAGAGATAGCAGGGCGGGGAACGCCAGACCAGAGAAAGCCAGACCAGAGAAAGACAGGCGCTTCATGGTTCCACCTTCCGAGTGAGGGGCGGCGAGGTTCGTCGGACGCTCCCCCCGATCATGCCACGCGGACGCCCGAACCCCCTCCACAAGAGAAAGGCGCGGAGGTTCCCCCACGCCCCCAACCTCCTGCAAGTCTGCCCTCTGTCTACAGCGCCAGGTACGCCTCCCGCACCTTCGGGTCCGCCAGCAGCGCCGTCCCCGTCCCCTCGTTCACGACCTGCCCGTTTTCCAGCACGTAGGCGCGGTCGGCGAGCTTGAGGCTCAGGCCCACGTTCTGCTCCACGAGGAGGACGGTCACGCCCTCGGCATTCACGGCCTTCAGAGCTTCGAAGACGGTCTGCGTCATCAGCGGTGAGAGGCCCAGACTGGGTTCGTCCACCACGAGGACGCTCGGGCGGCCCATCAGGGCGCGGCCCACCGCCACCATCTGCTGCTCGCCGCCGGAGAGGGTGCCCGCGAGCTGTCCCTGCCGCTCGCGCAACCGGGGGAAGAGGGTGTAGACGTGCTCCAGCGTCTGTGCCTGCACCGCGCGGGCCTCGGCGCGGAGGGCGGCCCCGAGTTCCAGGTTCTCGCGCACCGTCATCAGCGGGAAGAGTTCGCGGCCCTCGGGGACGTGGCCGAGGCCCAGCCCGACGATCTGCGACGGGGCCGAGCGCGTGATGTCCCGCCCGCCGAGGACGATTCGCCCGCCCGTGGGCCGCACCACGCCGCTCACCGCGCGCAGGGTGGTCGTCTTGCCCGCCCCGTTCGCCCCGATGACGGCGACGAACTCGCCGGGCCGGGCGTGCAGGCTCACGTCCCACAGCACCTGCACCTTGCCGTACCCGGCGGCGAGGTGTTCGATCACGAGGTCTTGTCCCGGCGTGCGGGAGGCAGGTTGAGTGCCCTGAGTCGCGGTCATGCGTGTAGCCCCTCTTCCGTCCCTAAATACGCGGCCACGACCTGCGGGTTCGCCGTCACCTCGCGGTAGGTGCCTTCTGCCAGCACCTGCCCCTGGTCCATCACGACCACCCGGTCGGCGAGGTCGCGCACCACGGGCATGATGTGTTCGATGAAGAGGACGCTCACGCCGCTGTCGCGCACACCCCGGACGAGCGCCACGGCCTCCTGCGCCTCGGCGGGGCGGAGTCCGGCCATCACCTCGTCCAGCAGCAGGACGCTGGGCTGGGTGGCGAGCGCGCGGGCGACCTCCAGCCGCTTGTCCTGCAACAGCGTCAGCTCGTGCGCGGCCTTGTCGGCGTGCGCGGCGAGGCCCGTGCGCTCCAGCAGATCGTAGGCGCGGGCGCGGGCCTCCGGCAGCCGCATCCCCCGCTTGCCGAACAGCGCCCCCACCGTCACGTTCTCGTGAACGGTCATCTCTGGAAAGGGCCGCACGATCTGGAAGGCCCGGCCCAGTCCGGCGTGACACCGCGCCTCCATGTTCGCGTCCGTCACGTCACGCCCGAGCAGGTGCAGCCGCCCCGAGGAGGGCCGGTACACGCCCGACAGCAGGTTGAGCAGCGTCGTCTTGCCCGCCCCGTTCGGCCCGATCACCGCCAGAATCTCGCCCGCGTACTGCGTGAAACTCACGTTCTGCACGGCGAGCAACCCCCCGAACCGCTTGCTCAGCCCCTCGGCGCGCAGGACGACCTCCGATCTGCTGGCCGCTGGCTGCTGGCCGCTGGCCGCCACCGCCGTCACAGGTCCCCCCCCTGCTTCCCCTTCTTGAACAGCCCCATCAATCCGCGTGGCAGCCAGAGGATGCTCAGCATCAGCACCAGCCCGTACACGACGAGGTAGCCGTTCTTGACGTAGTTGTGCAGCATCTCCTCCGCCACCCGCAGCACCGTCGCCCCCAGCACCGGGCCGAGCGTGGTGTACAGCCCCCCGAAGATGGAGGTCGTCAGCGGCGCGATGGAGTTGGCGAGGCTGAAGGTCTCCAGCGGATTGATGAAAAAGGTCTTGCCCGCGAACAGCACTCCGCCGAGCGCCGCCAGGAACGACGAGATGAAAAAGGCGAGCAACTTGTACCGCACGATGCTGACGCCGAGGACGCGCGCCGTCTCCTCGCCCTGCCGGATCGCCGCGAAGGCGTGATGCAGCCGCGTGAAGCGCACCGCGAGGCTCACCCCCACCGTGACGAGCAGGACGACGAGGGCGAGGAAATACTGCGCCCGCGCGTTCCCGCCCAGCAGCGCCGGGACGAGCAGCCCGTTCGCGCCGCCCGCCACCGACTCGGGCAGGTTCTGGATGATCGTCCGCACGACCTCCGTGAAGGCGAGTGTGGCGATGGCGAAGTACATCCCGCTCAGGCGCATGGTGACGGCCCCGAGGATCAGGCTGATCAATCCCGCCATCAGCGCCGCGAGGGGCATCGCCACGAACCAGGGCACGACCTTGCCGAGCAGCGCGAAACCGTAGGCCCCCAGTCCGTAGAAGGCGGCGTGCGCGAGGCTCACCTGACCACTGCGCGCCAGGATGTCCCACGACAGCGCCAGAATCCCGGCGACCACCGTGAAAAAGGCGATCTGGAGCAGATATTCCGCCCGCATCCCGAGCGGCAGGAAGGGGAAGGCGAGCGCGAGGAGGAAGAACAGGCCCAGCGGCACGAACGCCCGCTCGGTGAACTCGGGACGGCGGACCACGGCCCGCGTGAGTTCGGCGGCCCGGCTCCCAACCTGCCGAGTCACCGTGCTCCCCGGAACGAACGGAACACCAGCGTGGCGAAGATCAGCAGGAAGAACACCGCGTCGCTCCAGCCGCCGCCGCCCGGCACGTAAGTTTGCACGAGGGCCTCCGACACGCCGAGGACCACCGACGCCCACAGCACGCCCGTCAGGTTGCCCAGCCCCGCCATGACGATGATGGCGAACGCCTTCAGCGCGAACACCAGCCCCACCGTCGGCGACGCGAAGAGCAGCACGGCGACGAGCACGCCCGCCACCGCCGCCAGCCCGCACGCCACCCCGAAGGCGATGAGGTACACCCGGTCCACGTTGATGCCGATGAGCTGCGACCCCCGGCGATTCTGCGCGACCGCGCGCATCTGGCGACCCAGGTTCGTGCGGTAGAGCATGGCGTACAGCCCGGCGAGGATGGCGGCGGCGAAGCCGAAGGCGATCAGCTTCGGCCCACCCACGCTGAGTTCGCCCAGGCTGATCGAACTCGCCTGGTACGGCGTCGTGACCGTGCGCGTGTTGCCGCCCAGCCACATCAGCGCGAGGTTTTGCAGCAGGATGCCCAGCCCGAAGGTCAGGAGCATCTGGTTGAGTTCGGGCGCGAGGAGAACATGGCGGATGCTCACCCGGTAGGTCAGCGCCCCAACCGCGAAGACGGCGACGGCGGCGAGCGGCAGCGACACGAGGGGATCGACGCCGAGGTACGCGCTCAGGCCCCAGGCCAGGAAGGCACCGATCATCAGGAACTCGCCGTGCGCGAAGTTCACGATGCCGACCACGCCGACCGCCAGCGCCAGCCCCGACGCGACGAGGGCGTAGATGCCGCTTTGCAGCAGGCCGTTCAGGAGGGTTTGCAGAAAAAGGTCCATCTAGGGGTGCGGCTCCTCTCGCAGATGTTCGGTGAGGGCGGTTACAAAGGCGTCCGGTGCCTCCAGAAAGGGGGAGTGGCCCACGCCGGGCAGCACGACCTCGCGGAAGGTGCCGCCGTTCGCCCGTCCCCGCTCCAGCAGGGCGCGCGTCTGCGCCAGCATGGGCTGGGGCGGGCAGGTGTCCGCGCCGGGCCAGCCGGGCACCACGCCCAGCGCCCCGAGCTGCGCGAGGTCGAACAGGCTCGCGTCCCCCACGATGGCGTCGGCGTCCCCGCGCACCCACAGCACGGGCGGCGGCGGCTGGAGGTCAGCGAAGGCGCTCAGGTTCAGATATTTCGGGCTGAAGGCGTTCGCCACGCCCCGCGTACCCGGCGCGACGTTCGGCCAGTGCCCGCTCGGCGTGAGGTCGCCGGGGTAGTGGTCGTCGCCCGTGCGGGTGGCAAGCATGGCGGAGAGCCACTCTTCCTCCTGCCCCGGCGACGGGGTGAGGGTCTGCGGGTTGACGTAATACTTCCGCAGCACGTCGCGCGGGCTGCCCGGCGCGTCCGAGCGGTCGCCCGCCGCCACCGCCGCCACGAACGCCGCGTTCACCGTGCCGCCCCCCGACCCCGCGAAGTCCGGCGCGTTCGGTGTGCCCTCCGGCCCGTGCGTGCCCCCGAACCCGAAGGGGCTGATCGGCGCGACCAGCGTCAGCGAGCGCACCCGCTCCGGGTGGTCCACGGCCACGTTCATCACCACCCCGCCGCCGAGGCTCCAGCCCAGCAGGTCGGCGTCCGCCCAGCCCAGCGCATCCAGCAGCGCCGTCAGGTCGTCCGACCAGTCGCGCAATCCGCGCGTGGCGTCCACGGGGGCCGCCTCACTCCCCCCGTAGCCGCGCAGGTCGGGCGCGACCGCGTGCAGGTCGTCCGGCAAGGCCTCCAGCACCTCGCGGAAGCAGGCCCCGCTCGACACGTTGCCGTGAACCAGCAGCACCCGCCGCCGCGCCGTGCCCAACGCGGGCCGTTCCAGCACATGCGTCTGGAGGCGCGCGGTCGGGACCATCCTTGAATTGACGGGCATCTCCAGTCCTCTCTGTGTCCGAACGTCAGGGGCCGCCCACCCGGAAGCGGTGCGGCCCATTGGAGCGGTCGGCTCTCAGCTTTCAGCGATCAGCGAAACCATGCTAGAGCTGACCGCTGATGGCTTACTTGCTCCACACCATCGGCTTTTGCGCGAACTTGATCGGGAACACCGGCACCCGGCCCTCGCCGAGGAACTGGAAGTGCAGCCAGTTGCCCGCCTTGAAGCCCTGGTACTGGGTCTTGTTGCTCTTGGAGAAGGTCAGGGGGCCGAAGGGGGTGGGCGTGTTCGTCGCGGCGAGGGCGGCGGCCACCTTCTCCTTGTCGGTGCTTCCGGCCACGTTAATGGCGGCGGCGAGCGTCTTGAGGTTCACGTAGGCGAGCGGCGCGAAGTATTCCTCGGTGACGTTGCCGAACCGCTTGCGGTAGGCGGCGACGAACTTGCGGCTCTCGGCCTGCGGGCTGGCGGGCAGCCACAGGCTCAGGCCCGCGATGTTGTCCGACAGGTTGTTCTTCTCGAAGCCCACGGGCCACGAGGGCGGCGTGCCATACACGAGGCCGACTTGCAGGTTCTGCTGCTTGATCTCGGTGGCGAGCGGCAGGGCGTCGGTGTCGTAGCCCACCCAGTAGAAGATGTCGGGCCGCGCGGCCTTCGCCTTGCTGATCAGGGGGCCGAAGCTGCCGCTGCCCGTCTTGAACTTCTCGGTCATCACGACGTTGAAGCCCGCCTTCTTGAACGCGGCCACGGTGTCATTGATGCCCGCGCTGCCGAAGGGGCCGTCCTCGTAGGCGATGGCGATGTTCCTGGCCTTTTTCTGGGTCTTGAGCGTCTTGAAGTAGCCGAGGATCGCCTCGAAGTTGTAGTACGACCACGGGTGGTAGTGGAAGAAGTACGGGTGGTCGGCGAAGGCGTCCTCCACGGGCACCGCCGCCGCGCCGATCCACGCCATGAAGGTGCCGTACTGCTTGGCCGGACCGCTGATGGCGATGGAGGTGGCGCTGCTCACGCCGCCCGCCATGAAGTCCACCCTGTCCACCGTCACGAGCTTGACGAACTCCGGCACGGCCTTCGCGGGCGAGGAGCCGTCGTCGGCGAATTCCACCTCCAGGGGCTTGCCGAGAACGCCCCCGGCCTTGTTGATCTCGTCCAGCGCGAGCAGGTAGCCGTTGCGGGCCGCCTGCCCGGAAACGCTGCCCGCGCCCGAGAGAGGAAGCAGCACGCCGACCTTTACCGCGCCCGCGCCGGACAGCGCGAGCAGAACGCCCGTCAGAAGCATTGTTTTCATGTTCGGGGGCAGTGTAGGGGAGGGACGTTACTCGTGTGTTACAGCCGGGGGTGGAGGGTGGAAGCCAGAAGGCCGGGGGCGTTCCGCTCTAAGCTCGGGGGGATGAAGGCCCGCACCCTCGCCCCCCTCCTCCTCGCCTTCCTGACCGTCCAGCGCCTTCTGGAGCTGCGGGTGGCCCGCGCCAACGAACGCTGGGCACGCGACCACGGTGCTGTGGAGGAGGGGCGCGAACACTACCCCCTCTTCTTCGTGCTGCACCCGGCGTGGATGGTGAGCACGCTGCTGGAGGGCCGCCGCTCCGCCGGACAGGTCAACCTCCCCGCCCTCGTCCTGTTCGTGCTCGCGCAACCGCTCCGTTACTGGGTCATCCGCACGCTCGGGCGCTACTGGAACACCCGCATCCTGATCGTGCCCGGCGGGGAACGGGTCACGGGCGGCCCCTTCCGGTTCATCCGTCACCCGAACTACGCGGTCGTCGCGCTGGAACTCGCCTCCGCCCCGCTCGCGGTCGGCGCGTGGCGCACGGCGCTCGCCTTCACGCTGCTCAACGCCGCCCTCCTGCTCCTCATCCGCATCCCCGCCGAGGAACGGGCGCTCCGGGCCTACGTGAAGACCACCAACCCCTGACCCCTGTCCTACCTGTGCCTCTCCCGCCAGCGCCTCGGCGCGCGGCGCTCGAAGACCAGCCCGCCCGGCGTGTCGGCAAGTTGGAGGGCGGCATACACGCGCACGCCCTGCGTCTCCAGGCGGCTGCGTGCCCCGGCGCTCGTGCGCTCCACCGCCGCCGCGACGGCCACGACCCGCAGCCCGTGGGCGGTGACGTGGGCGACGGCCTCCAACTCGGGGGCACCGCCCGCCAGGTGTTCGGTGACGAGGACGACCTCGCCGCTGGGCGGGATGGTGGGAAGCCACGCGTTCACGTCGCCGGGGAGGTGCGCCTCCAGCAGCGGAAGGCCCCGTGCCTGCGCGAGTGCCCGCGCGAGGGGGACCGCGCCGGGCAGGGTGACGACCGCATCGAGTTCGGGCAGACCCGCCGCGAAGACCCCGGCCAGCGCCACCCACTGTCGCTCGGGCAGCTCCACGAGCCGGAGGCGCAACCGCTCCTCGGAGGGGAGGACGGCGGCGATCTCTTGCCGGAACGAGGCGACCATGCCCCCAGCGTAGCGGCTGGGGGGCGCGGGCGTGATCCCCCCGCCGGGTGGGAAGAACTTCACAATTCGGGGGGAGGGGCCGACAGAGGGAAGGCTCCGGCCCGCCCTGCTGGACGCCCCGGAGGAACGGGGGCGTAGGGTGGACCTCATGCAAGCGACCGCCGCGCACACCGCCACCCGCCACGCCACCGCCGTCGCCGTGGCGGTCACGGCGGGGCACTTCATCAACGACGCCTACGGGGCGATGCTCACGCCGCTGACGCCCGCGCTGCAAAGCAAGTACGGGGTCAGCATCGCCGCCGTCACCCTGCTCTCCAGCGTCTACAGCCTGACGAGCAGCGTCCTGCAACCCCTCCTCGGCATCGTGGGCGAGCGGCTGGACCGCCGCTACGCCGCCGCCCTCGGCCCCCTGATGACCGGACTGGGCCTGACCATGATGGGCTTCGTGCCGTGGTTCGGGGCGCTCGTGCTGCTCGTGGCCGTCGCGGGTTTCGGGAGCGGCTTTTTCCACCCGGCGGGGGCGGCCTACGTCGCGCTGAACAGTCCGGCGGAAAAGCGTGGGCTGTGGGCCAGCTTATTTAGCGCGGGTGGAACGGGCGGCATGGCGCTGGGTCCCGTCTTCGCGGGCGTCGGGCTGACGCATCTGCCGTGGTTCGCCCTGATCGGTGCCGTGGTTGCCGCCATCACCTTCGCCGTCACCCCATCGGGGCGGTCGTCCGGTCGGCGGGTCAGTCTCGCCGAATACGCCCGCATCTTTCGGGGGCCGCTCGTGTCGCTGTGGGCGATGGCCGTGCTGCGGTCGCTCGCCAGCATGGGCTACAACGCCATGCTCCCCTTCATCCTGCTCGCGCGGGGCTTCGGGGCGCGGGAGGTTGGCATCACGCTCGCCGTGTACGCCGTCGCCAGCGCCGTGGGTGGCATCGTCGGCGGGCGGGCGAGCGACCGCTACGGGCGGGTTCCGGTGTTGCGGGCCGCCATCCTGACCACCATCCCGTTCTTCGCGCTGCTAATCCTGTCCAGCCCGGCCTCGTGGTGGTTCTATCCGCTCACGTTCCTCGTCGGGGCCGCCGTCAACGCGAGCGTTCCGGTGGGCGTGGTCGCCGCGCAGGAGTACGCGCCGGGGCATGTGGCCGTGGCGAGCAGCATCATGATGGGGTTCTCGTGGGGCTTCGCGGGTTTGCTGATCTTCCTCGTCGGGGCGCTGGCGGACGTGACGAGTCCGACGACGGCGGCGCTCGTCAGCCTGACGCTGCTGCTTCCCAGTGCGGTGATCGCGTATCGGTTGCCGGAGCCGGGGCGGGTGGGGTTTGAGTGATGGGAGTTGGGGGGCTGGGGGTCTTGCTTCGATTTGCCCCCTCCCCCCAGCCCCCTGCCCCCTCTGGGGGGAGGGGGAGTGGCGCTGCGCTAGGCAAAGGGCCTGTGGGCCGCCCCCGTGGTCGAGTTCTCAGCGTGGCAACGTTTGATCTTGTTGCGGTCTATTTGGAAGGCCCACCCAGGGAGCTCCGCGAGCCGACGTGGTGGTGGAATGGGGCGTCGGCTTATGGGCGAGGATTGGGCGTCGAGAGTGACGGTTTTGGGAGGCGAAAGCACAAGCAGCTTTTCTCCCTCTCCCCCGTGGGAGAGGGCCGGGGGGAGGGGGCGACGTGACGACTCCACCTCCCAATCCCCACAAGCAATCTGTTGCCCCTCCCCCCTCGTGGGGGAGGTTGGGAGGGGGGGAGCAAGCAACGCTTGCCCTCTCCCTACCCCCGCCCCGCCCGCTGCCTCTGCACGAACTCCAGAAATTCCGCCTGTCCCAGCGTGTTCACCACGCGGCCCGGCGTCAGGCCCGCCTTGCGCGCGATGAGGACGCCGAAGCGGGTGTCGCCCAGCCCGGCGGGGACGTGCGCGTCGGTGTTGATGGCGAAGGTCAGGCGGTCACGCCAGCGCAACGCCTCGCGCCAGTCGAGGTCGAGGCGGTAGGCGTTGGCGTTGATCTCCACCACCGTTCCATGCTGCTCGCACGCGGCCAGCACGGCGTCCAGGTCCAGCGCGTAGCCGGGGCGGCGCAGGAGGAGGCGGCCCGTCGGGTGGCCCAGGATGGTGACGAGGGGGTGGGAGGCGGCGCGGATGAGGCGCTCGGTCTGCCGCCCCGCGTCGAGGGTGAAGAGGCTGTGGACGCTGGCGACGACGTAATCGAGGTTCGCTAACTCCTCGTCCGGGTAGTCGAGCGAGCCGTCCTCCAGGATGTCCACCTCGGACCCGGCGAGGACGGGCAGGCCCGCCGATTGCAACTCGCGGACCTCGCGGATGTGGGCGCGCAGGCGCTCGACGCTCAGGCCGTTCGCGTAGTGCGCGGCGCGGGAGTGGTCGCCCGTGCCCAGGAAGGCGCGGCCCCGGCGCACCGCCTCCTCGGCCATCTCGCGCACGGTCGCGGCCCCGTCCGACCAGAGCGAGTGGGTGTGCAGCATTCCCCGGATGTCGGCATCGGTGACGAGTTCGTCGGGATGCGGCAGGGTCTCCCAGATCGCGTCGTGTTCCGGCTCGCGGTACTCGGGCGGGCGCAGGGTGAGGGCGAGTTCGCGGGCCACGTCCTCCTCGGTCGGGGTGGGGATGAGCTGACCGCCCCGTTTCAACCCGCGCCCGCTGAGGTCGAAGCCCTTTGACATGGCCTCGGACCGTAACGCCTCGCGGTACTCGGTACTCCCGCCCATCATCAGGTCGAGCGCCCCGCGTACCTCCGCCGGACTGTAGGCGACTTCCACGGGCACGCCGTCCACCCGGCCTGACAGTAGAGGCTTGGGGTCCACGGGGGCCAGCCCCTCCACCCACCCGGCGAGGCGGGCCGTCACGTCCTCCGCCGTGCCCGTGACCGTCACGCGGGCGGCGCGCACGGTGTCCAGGCCGCGCCGGGCGTCCCCCGATACGCGGGCGTCCAGGTCGGCCAGCCGCGCGGCCAGGGCCTGCGCCACGTCCAGCCCGGTGCTGAGGTGCTGGCGCTCCTGCGCCGCCAGCGCGAACTCCACCGCCTCCAGGATGCTCGCCGCGCTCTTGCTCCCGAAGCCCTTGAGACCTGCCACCCGCCCGTCCCTCGCCGCCTCACGCAACGTTTCGAGCGAGTCGATGCCCGCGTCCCACAGCAGCCGGATTTTCTTCGGCCCCAGCCCGCGCACCCGAAATAAGCCCAGCACGCCGGGCGGCACCTGGCTCGCGGCGTCCTCCAGCGGCTCGAAGAGGCCCGTCTCGGCGTAGGTGACGAGTTCGGCGGCGATGCTCTTTCCGACCTTCGGTACCCCCGCGAAGCCCGACGCGACGAGTTCGGCGGCGTCCGCGTCCAGCGCTTCCAGACTGCGCGCCGCGCCCCGGTAGGCATTGGCGCGGAAGACCTCCTGCCCCAGCAGGTCGAGGAGGTCGGCGGTGGTCTTGAGGACGCCCGTGAAGTTCTTGCGGCTCAGGTCAGCCATGCCGCGTCCTGCCCGCATAGGTCACGATGCGCCCGTCCACGTCATGAAGCTGCTTAATCGCATCCGTAAAGTGGAAGCCGACCTCCTCGGGCCGGTGCGCGTCGCTGCCGAGGACGAAGGTAATGCCGCGCTCGGCGGCGGCGCGGGTGAGGTCGGGGGCGGGGTACGCCTCGGCCACGGGCTTGCGCCACCCCGCCGTGTTGAAGTCCAGCGACAGCCCGCGCTCGGCCACCACATCGAGGGCGTGCAGGGCCGCGTAGCCGTCGGGGTCGCGGTGCCCGAACTTCTTGGGAAGGTCGAGGTGCCCGATGGCGTCGAACAGCCCGGAGCGTGCCGCCCCCTCCACGAGCGCGTAGTAGTGGCGGTACAGGGCACCGAGGTCCCGCTCCCCGTACTCGGCCACGTACTCGGGGTTGTCGAAGCCCCACGCGCCGATGTAGTGGACGGAGCCGATCACATAGTCCCAGTCGTAGGTGTCCAGCACTCCCGCCACGTACCGCTCGGTGCCGGGGTGAAAGTCGGCCTCCAGCCCCAGGCGTACCTCCAGCCGTCCCCCAAACTCGGCGCGGGCCTCCAGCACGGCCTCCACGTACTCCCCGAGCTGGTCCCGCCGCATCCGCCACGGCGCGTCGTACCACGCGGGCATGGGGATGTGGTCGGTGAAGCACACGCCGGAAAGCCCCGCATCGAGGGCGGCCTGAGCGTACTCGCGTGGCGTGCCCGTCGCGTGCCCGCACAGCGGCGTATGCATGTGAGAGTCGAAGAGGGGGGCAGTCATGGGGGATAGGGTACGGGATGGGCGGCGTCCTGACTTGGGGCTGGGGCGTGGGTGAAGGAGAAGGCGTTTGGCTGCTGACTTCTGGCCGTTTTTGAGTGTTGGCAAAGACGCTCGACTTTTCCCAACCAAGCGAGGAACACGATCTTTGTGCCTCTTGTGAAGGAGGCCGGGTGGGGGTGGCAAGCCCCGCTTGCCCTTCTCGCTCACGGCTGAGAGCTGACCGCTTATCCCTCACCTCCCACCCACCCCGACGGAAAACGGGTCGCCGGGAAGACCGCGCGTGCCGTTTGCAGGAACTCCGGCCACCGCTCAGCCCGGTAGCGGCGCGAGAGGTGGAGCAGGCAGAGGTCCCGCACTCCTGCCGCATTTGCCAACGTCGCCACCGCGTCGGCGGTCGTGTGGTCGTTGCGCCGCGCGAGGTCGGCATCCTCCGGGAGGTACTGCGCCTCGGCGTAGAGGGTGTCCACGCCCGCGAGGAGGGGCGTGAGGCGGGCGAGTTCGGCGGCGTCCAGCCGGAAGTCCGTCAGGTAGGCGAGGCTGCCGCCCTGTTCCCGGCGCAGCAGGAGGGAGCGCAACTCCTTCGCGTCGTGCTGAGTGCCGTGAACGTCCAGCGTCCCCGTCGCCCCCGCCTTCAGCGCGGCGAGCCACGGTCCCCCCCTCAGCTCCAGCGCCGCCAGTTGCGCCGTGTCCACGCTCACGCGCTCCGGCTCGCGGACGACGTAGCCGAGGCAGACGCCCTGATGTTGAAGTGAAATGGCCTCCACGCTGGCCTCGGAGGTGGTGAAGAGCGGCCCGGCGTGTGGTCGCGTGCCCTCCTCGTGCGCGACCTCGAACGCCTCGTGCAGCTCGAAGCGGAAGGTGCGGATTTCCTCGGCATTCACGTCATGCACGCGCCACGTGCCGCGCAACTCCGGCGCGTGGTTCCACCAGTACCCCCGGAAACGGTGAGAGAGGATGCGCGCCGTGCCGGGTGGCCCCCACACGTGGTTCTCCCGCCCCGGCAGGTCGAAGGTGGCCCGGAAGAGGGCGTCGAAGCCCGCCACATGGTCCATGTGCAGGTGCGAGAACAGGACGTGATTCACCGCCCGCACCTCCGCGAAGGGCAGCGCGTCCAGCGTCCGCGCCCCACAGTCCAGCAGCAGCCGCGTCCGCCCCTGCCCGGTGTCCGCCGTCACCCACAGCGCATTGTCGTCCGCCGGAAGTCCCAGCACTAGGGCCGTCAGCATGGGGGACAGGGTAGGGGAGGGAAGGGGACGCCGGTCGCCACCTCCTACGCTCATCTCTCCTTAATGAATGGACGTCCTGCTCGATGTGCGGCATGAGGTTTTTCACAATGTGTCTAAAATGAGGAAGCTCAACATATCTCAGAGATCGTCAAGGAGAACATATGGTCGGGAGAATCCGGCGTCGTTCCATTGTCTCATCCCCGCTCACCCGCCGCGCCGGAGTCCTGCTCCTGGGTGCCGCGCTGCTCGGATGCAGTCAGCAGGCGTCTCTCCCTATATCCGGGACGGGAGGAGGTTTTCACCTGGAGGCGGAGGAGGGGAGCATCGAGCCGGACGTCACCGCCCAGGTCAGCGGGCAGGCGGTGTCCGACCCCATCAGCGGCGGGCGCGGCATCTCCGACCCCGCCGCCAGCGGGGGCCGCGCCGTCGCCCTGTGGGGCACCAACGACGCCGTGAACTTCACCGTCCCCGCCTCCCTCCCCGCCGGGCGCTACACCGTCCGCTTCCGGGGACGGGGCGAGGCCTACCAGGGCTGGCCCACCGTGGCCTTGCTCGACCGCCACTGGCGACGGCTGGCGACCGCGACGCTGGACACGGCGACGTACGACCTGCGGACGTTTGGGGAGTTCGAGGTGCAGCCGGGGCAGACGTTGGTGTTCCGCTTCCTCAACGACCACTACGAGGGGCCGGGCAGGGACCGCAACGCCGTGGTCGACTACCTCGTCATCGAACCCGTGGCAAGTCAGACGACCGGGTATGCTGTCCAATTCGGTACAGAGCATTGGGACCGGGGGCAGGACATCGCGGTGGACGCGAGCGACAATGCCTACGTTGCGGGGACCGCTGAGGGGACCTTCCCCGGTCAGACAAGGACGGGATTCAACGACGTCTTCGTGCGGAAGGTCAACGCACAGGGGCAGGAGGTGTGGACCCGGCAGTTCGGAGGTGAGGGAGAGGAGGCCGTCGGGGGAATCGCCGTGGATGCAGCAGGAAACAGCTACGTCGCCGGGTTCACCTCCTGGGGTCTGTCCGGTCAGACCTCGCAGGGTGGGTTTGACGCCTTTGTGCGGAAGTACACGGCGAACGGAACTGAGGTCTGGACCCGGCAGTTCGGGACAACTGCCAGGGAGGAATTGAAAGATGTCAGCCTCGACGCCGTGGGGAATGTCTACGTCGTGGGGGTGACGTCGGGGAGCTTGCCGGGACAGACCAATCTTGGGGGCTACGACGGCTTTGTGCGGAAATACACGGCGAACGGGACCGAAGTCTGGACCCGGCAGTTCGGGACGGGGGACTTCGATGTGGCGTGGGCCGTCGACGTGGACGCGGAGGGACACGTCTTCGTTGCAGGAAATACCAGCGGCGTCTTACCCGGCGCTGCCGTGGAGGGAGGCAGCGGCGTCTTCGTGAGCAAGTTCACGGCCTTCGGTGAGGTGATCTGGACCCGGCAGTTCGGGAGTCACACGCCCGACGGCTCCGCCCTGGACCCCACCTATTCCTACCCGTCCGGCCTCCCCATGCTGGACGATAGCGTCAACGACCTGGAAGTGGATGCAGCCGGGAACGTCTTCGTCGCGGGCCGCATCAACTTTGACCGGGCGCTTCCGGGACAGACGAGCGCGGGCGGCGGTCTCGACGCCTACGTGCGCAAGTACAGCCGTGACGGAGTGGCGCTCTGGACGCGTCAGCCGGGAACGCCCGGCAACGATGTCGGTAGTCTTGCGCTCGACTCGGCGGGGAACGTTTTCCTCGCTCGGACCTTCAACGTCGTCCCCCTCGCCGCCGAGACCTCGGTCCTCAAGTACACCCCGGACGGCACACTGCTCCAGACCCTGGACCTGGGCGGGCCGGGGAATGTGGGAGCGGTTTCGGTGGGCAAGACAGGCAATATCTTCCTGACTGGCTTCACATTGCAGCCCCTGCCGGGGTACGTCCAGAGGGGCAAGCTCGACGCCTTCGTGACAAAGCGCATTCCCTAGTTCCCTCCCCAATTTCCAGAGGCGGGCTGGGAGTTGACCCCTGGCCTGCCTCCGCCTGCATCTTTTCTCACCCGCCGCGTATACTTCCTCTCTATGACGAAGGCCGCCCTGACCGCTCAGGAAACCGAGACGACAGGAGGCATGGGGCAAACGCCGCCCGTGCCCAACTCAGTCCCGGTGAATAATCCTGCGCTCCTCACCCCGGAGACGCTGCCCGCCCCCGTCCTCGCCGGGCGCGACTTCCTGAGCAATCTGGACATGACGCCCGCCGAGTTGCGCGCCGTGCTGGACACCGCCCACTCCATGCGCCGGGGCGAGTGGCGCAACGTCAAGCCCCTGTCCGGCCTGAGCCTCGCCCTCGTGTTCGAGAAGGCGAGCCTGCGGACGCGCACGACCTTCGACGTGGGCATGTACCAGCTCGGCGGGCACGCGATCACCCTCTCCAACGCGGAGATCGGCCTCGGCACCCGCGAGCGCGTCCCCGACGTGGCGCGCAACCTCGAGCGCTGGGTGGACGGCGTGATGGGCCGCGTCTACCTCCAGCAGACGTTGCAGGAACTCGCCGACCATGCCTCCATTCCCGTCATCAACGGGCTGAGCGACATGCTGCACCCCGCGCAACTCCTCGCGGACTACCAGACCATCGAGGGGGAGTTCGGTACCCATCTCGCCGGGCGGCGGGTCGTGTACATCGGCGACGGCAACAACCTCGCCAACAGCCACATCCACATGGGCATCCTGACGGGGACCGACGTGACCATCGTGACCCCGGTCGGTTACGAGCCGAACGCGGGCGTCCTCATGGATGCGGTGAAGGCGGGCGTGGGCGTCACCCTCACCCATGACCTCTCCGCCGTGGAGGGTGCCGACGTGCTGTACACCGACGTGTGGATCAGCATGGGGCAGGAGGCCGAGGCCGACATCCGCCGCCGCGCCTTCCGGGGTTATCAGGTCACGCCGGAGATGCTGGAGACCATCGCCCCGCACGGCATCTTCCTTCACTGCCTGCCCGCCCATTACGGCGAGGAGACGGTGCCGGAGGCGACCGAGCACCCCAAGTCCCGCGTGTTCGATCAGGCCGAGAACCGCCTGCACGCGCAAAAGGCGCTGCTGTACCACCTGCTGGGAGGGGCGAGGCCCCGCTGGTAAGCTGACGAGCATGAGCCGCGTTGTCCTGCGCCCCCTGATCTCGGCTGACGCGCCCGCGCTGACCGCGTACCGCAACGACCCGGAGGTGGCCCGGTATCAGGGCTGGCCCTTGCCTTACCCGCTGGCGGCGGCTGAGGCATTGATCCACACGATGGATGGTCGGACCCCAGGACAGGACGGCTGGACGCAACTGGCCCTGGCGGACGCGGACACCGGGGCGCTGCTGGGCGACCTTGCCGTACGGGGTGCGGGTCAGCAGGCCGAAGTCGGCATCACGCTCGCTCCTCACGCGCAGGGGTACGGCCTAGCCGCAGAAGGGCTGAACCTGCTGATCGCACACCTGTTCGGGGCACTCGCCCTGCACCGCGTCTACGCCAGCGTCGATCCCCGCAATCGCCGCGCTGCCGCGCTCCTCGCCCGCGCTGGATTCCGGCACGAGGGCACCACCCTGGAAAGTTACCTTCACCGGGGCGGGTGGGCTGACGATGCCATCCACGGCCTGCTGGCGCGTGAGTGGCGAGCCAGGCATCCCCAGGAGAATCTCGTTTCATGACCCCCACAATCTTCATCGACGGCGAGGCCGGAACCACGGGCCTGCACATCCGCCAGCGGCTCGCGGGCCGCCCCGACCTCGAACTCCTGAGCATCGACCCCGCGCGGCGCAAGGACCCGGAGGCGCGGGCCGAACTCCTGAACGCCGCCGACCTCTCCATCCTGTGCCTGCACGACGACGCGGCGCGCGAGGCCGTTCAACTCACCACGAACCCGAACGCCCGCCTGCTCGACGCGAGTACGGCGCACCGGGTTGCAGAGGGCTGGGTTTTCGGCTTCCCCGAGCTGGACGCGGGGCAACCGGGGCGCATCCGCACGGCGCGGCGGGTGAGCAATCCCGGCTGCTACAGCACGGGGGCCATCGCCCTGCTCGCGCCCCTGACGGCAGCGGGGCTGCTTCCGGCGGACCATCCTGTGAACATCCAGGGCTTCAGCGGATACTCGGGCGGCGGGCGGGCGCTCGTGGACGCGCACGAGAAGGACCAGCCCCATCCCATGCGCGGCGCGTACCTGAGCTATGGCCTGAACCTCGACCACAAGCACCTGCCCGAGATGATGCGCTACGGCGGCCTGACCCGCACGCCGATCTTCACCCCGAACGTGGGCGCGTGGGCACAGGGGATGACCGTGACCATCCCGCTGCACCTGGAGGCCCTGGGCGTGTCCGCCGCCCGGCTCCACGAGGCGCTCAGCGACCATTACGCGGGTGGGCGGTACGTGCGCGTCGCCGCTCAGGCCGAGAATCCCGCCATCCTCGATCCTCAGGCGCTCAACGGCACGAACGACATGGAACTCTTCGTCTACCCCAGCGCGGACGGGGCGCGGGCCGTCCTGGCCGCCCGGCTCGACAACCTCGGCAAGGGGGCGAGCGGCGCGGCAGTGCAGAATCTGGACGTGATGCTGGGGCTGGGGGAACCTGCCTCCCCGGTCCCCGCGTGAGGCTGTGTTGAAATCGAGGCCGAGTTGAAACCGAGAATCGGCAGGGATACCCGGCTGTGCATATCGCTGGCGGGCCGCCCCGGCAATTTCGGCACCCGCTTCCACAACGCGCTGTACGAGGAGCTGGGCCTCGATTACGTCTACAAGGCGTTCACGACGACCGATCTGCGGGCGGCTATCGGTGGCGTCCGCGCGTTGGGCATCCGGGGCTGCGCGGTCTCTATGCCCTTCAAGGAGGCGTGCATCCAGTTCCTCGACGAACTCGACCCCTCCGCCGCCGTCATCGGCTCGGTGAACACCATCGTGAATAACGACGGGTATCTGCGCGCCTACAACACCGACTACATCGCGGTATCGAAGCTGTTGGAAGGCGTGCCCACCACCTCCACCTTCCTCCTGCGGGGAAGCGGCGGGATGGCGAAGGCGGTGGCGTACGCGCTGCGGGACGCGGGCTTTCGTTCGGGCACCATCCTCGCCCGGAACGAAGGGGCCGGGCGGGTGCTGGCGGAGGCATGTGGGTTCGCGTGGCACCCCAGTCTCGACGGCATTGAGGCCGATCTCCTCGTCAACGTCACCCCCATCGGCATGGCAGGCGGCCCGGAGGCGGACGAGCTGGCCTTCCCACCGGAGACCATCGCGCGGGCACGGACCGTCTTCGACGTGGTGGCCCTCCCGCCGGAGACGCCCCTCATCCGTTACGCCCGACAGCTCGGCAGGCGGGTGATCACCGGGGCAGAGGTCGCCGTCTTGCAGGCGGTGGAACAGTTCGTGCTCTACACGGGCGTTCGCCCTGGCGACGAGCAGATCGGGCGGGCGGCGGCCCTTGCGCGCGGGCCGTAGCGGCTCCGGTCAGGACGCCGTGTTGTCACTGGAAGGCGGCCCGTCCCCGGCCAGCCACGCCTCGGCGCGCGCCAGCGCCCCCGGCGTGTCCACGTCGAGAAGGTGGGCGGCGGGGAAGGTCAGGGTCACGCTCTCGGTCTCGTGGGCGCGCAGCAGGGCGCGGGGGCCGTGGTCGGCGTCGGGGAGGCCGGGCACTCCGGCGAGCAGGTCGGCGCGCAGGAGGTGGGGTGGGGCGCGCACCGCCTCCTGCCCTTGCTTCCCATCTCCGTACCGGGCGAGGACGGCGGGCGCGGTCGTCTCCCGAAAGGCCGCCAGCAGCGCCGCGTGCATCCCCGCCGTGACGAGCGGCATGTCCGCGAGCGCGAAATTGGCCCCGGCCACGCCCGGCGGCAGGACCTCCACGGCGACCCGGAAGGACCCCAGCAGCCCGCGTGCCGGGTCGGGGTTCACCACGAACGCGAAGGGCAGGTCGGCGAGCGCCGCGCGGACGCCCGCCCCGACCTCGCCGGGAGGCAGCACCGCCAGCAGCCCGTCGTGGCCGCCGCCCGCCAGCGCCTCCGCCGCGTGGCGCACGAGGGGCACGCCGCGCAGGAGGAGGAGCTGTTTGGGCCGTCCCATCCGGGTGCTCCGGCCCGCCGCGAGGAGAACGCCCCAGACGGGGAGGGCGGGTGGGGTCACGAGCTTCAGGCGTGCGCCCGCCGCCCGCGCTTCTCCGCCTCGATGGCCCGCTGCAACTCCCCGATCTGGCGCAGGAGGGCGAGCTGCTCGGCGGGGGCGGCGGCGGCGACCTGGCGCTTGAGCAGGTCCACCTCGGCGCGCAGGGAATCGATGCTCAGCCCCACCTGAATGTCGTCCACGGCGGCGGCGGCGTAGGCCCCCACGTTTTGCTCGTACTGATGGCTGTTTTCGCGCCCGATGGTGCCCGCGTCGCGGCCCTCGAACATCAGGCGGATCAGGAGCTGCTCCTCGGGCTGGCCCCGGAAGACCTCCAGAATGTCGTCGGGGCTGCGCGCCCCCTGCGCGGCGAGCATGACCTTGCGGACCGCCTCGTTGCGCCACGGGGTCGTTCCGTCGAGCTTGGCGAGCAGGGAGGGGTCCACGAGGAGTTGACGCAGGAGGGCGAGTTCGCGGTCCTCCTCGGTGCGCGCCACGCTCATGCCCGCGAGGTGGGTGTCGGTCAGGGTGCGCCGCCGCGCCTTGCTGCCGATCCACTCCAGCAGCGCCTCGGGCCGGATGCCGAGGGTGTGGCATGCCAGCGTCCGCATCCGCTCCGCCCCCTCGTCCAGCGGATCGAGGTTCTGCATCCGTGGGAGGAGGGCCATCAGCACCCGGCGTTTGCCCTCGGTGGTGCCCAGGCCGTGCGCCTCGACCGCCGCCTGCACACGGTACTCCACCTCGTCCAGTCCGCCGTCCAGCGCCGCGCGCAGCCCCGCCCCGTCCCCGGCGAGCAGGGCGTCGGCGGGGTCCTTGCCGCTGGGCACGCCCGTGGCCCGCACCCGGAACTTCGCCCCCAGCACCTGATCCAGCCCGGCAAGGGTGGCCCGCAGCCCCGCCTCGTCCCGGTCGAACAGCAGCGTGAGGCGGGTGGCCCCCAGCCGCTCCAGCAGGGTAGCGTGTTCGGCGGTCAGCGCCGTGCCCAGGCTCGCCACCGCCCCCGTGAAGCCGTGCTGGTGCATGGTGATCACGTCCATGTACCCCTCGACCACGACGAGTTCGGCCCCGTCACTCAGCCCCGCGCGCGCCTTGTCCAGCCCGTACAGCAGCTCGCCCTTCTTGAAGGCCTCCGTCTCCGGCGTGTTGAGGTACTTCGGCTTGCTGTCGTCGAGCACCCGTCCCCCGAAGCCCACGAGGCGGCCCAGGTGATCGCGGATGGGAAACATCACCCGTGCCCGGAAGCGGTCGTACACCCGCCCCGACTCCGGGTTCTCGGTGAGGAGGCCCGCCTCCAGCAATTGCCGTTCGGCGAGGCCCCGGCTGCGCGCCCGTTTCAGCAGGCCGTCCCAGCCCTCGGGCGCGTAGCCCAGCTCGAAGCTCTCGATGGTCCCGTCGGTCAGCCCGCGTCGCCGCAGGTAGTCCAGCGCCGGGCCGGGCAGGTGCTCGCGGAAGTACTCCAGCGCGAAGGCGTTCACATCGTACAGGTCGCGGCTCGACCGCTCGCCGTACTTCGCCTCGACCTGCACGCCCGCCTTCTCCGCGAGCTTGCGGAGGGCGTCGCCGAACGAGAGGTTCTCCGCCCGCTGCACGAAGGAGAACACGTCGCCGCCCGCCTTGCAGCCGAAGCAGTAGAAGTAGCCCTGCTCGGTGTCCACCTGAAAGCTGGGACTCTTCTCCTTGTGAAAGGGACACAGGCCCTTGAGGCGGCCCTTCCCGGCGGGGGAGAGGCGCACGTACTCGCCCACGACCTCCGCGATGTTCAGCCGCGACCGAACATCCTCCTTGGTTCCCACTGCGCCCCTCACCCCCTCGCCGCCGCACACCCACCGGCATGGGCCGGGAGCGGAAGACCCTCAGTGTACTCGCCCGGAGAGGCCGCCGCAAAGTTCCCGAACGGTCGGACGGGGCGGGCGCTGGGGTTCTATTTCTCCCGTCCCTTGCTGGAAGCTGGCTGCTGGAAGCTGGCCGCCCCCTCCACCATCCCCGTCAGCGGCGCGTGGTCGCTGAAGCGCACCCCCCGGTCCACGCCCACGTCCCGCACGGCCACGCCCGCTGCGAGCAGGTAGTCGATGCGCCAGCCGACATCGTTGGCGAAGGCGTTCGCCCGGTTGCTCCACCACGTATACTCCGCCCGCTCGCCGAGCCACGCGCGGTGGGTGTCGGTCAGGCCGGAAGCGAGGTGCGCGGTCATCCACGCCCGCTCGTGGGGAAGAAAGCCGCTGTTTCTCGTGTTGGAGCGCCAGTTCTTGAGGTCGATCTCCCGGTGCGCGACGTTGTAGTCGCCGCCGATGACGAGGGGCCGACCTTCGGCGAGGGTGGCTGCCGTCCACGCCTGATAGTCGGCCAGGATGCGGTCCTTGAACCCCTGCCGCTCGGGGCCGGAGCTGCCGCTCGGCAGGTAGACGCTGACGAAGCGCACGCCCTCCACGACGGCGCTGACAACCCGGCCCTCGTCGTCCATCTCGGGGTGGTTCATGCCCACGCGCACATCCGCGAGGGGGTGCAGGCTCAGGAGCGCCACACCGCTGTAGCCGGGCCGCCGGGCGGGAAACCACGCGCCCGCATAGCCGAGGTCCGCCAGCGCGTCGGGCTGCGGGTCGGCGCGGACCTCCTGGAGCAGCAGCACGTCGGGCCGCTCGCGCGCCACCCAGTCGCGCAGCCCCTTTTTCATGGCACCGCGCAGCCCGTTCACGTTCGTCGTCGTCACCTTGAGGGGGCGCGGGGAGGGCATCGGCGGGAGGATAGCAGGAGGTGAGGACCGGGAAGAGGCGCGTCCTGAAGCCCTCTTCACCCAAATGCCTGACCTCGGTCCAGCGGGCATCGGGTACGCTGGGGATGGTATGGCCGAGATCAGATTCCGCAACGAACAGGACGGCAGCGAGTTCGAGATGACCCACCCGAGGGCCGCCCGCGTCCTCGCGGATGTCCAGACCTGGGCGCAACGCAACCAGTACGAGCACGTCGTCTTCTGGCGCGACCCCGACGACGCCCACAAGTTCTGGGTCCAGCTCGGCGACCACCGCCTGAACTACTGGATTCACGACTCCACCTTCACGGAGGGCAAGCACGAGACCGTCGAGATGCAGCTCGACTACGCGCGGGGTGCCCAGCGCCGCAGCGCCGCCGGGTACGAGAAGTTCGACAAGTAGCCGTTAAGCAGGTTTGACAACCACAAAGAGCGCCAGATGCAACGTGTCGTCGACGGGAAAGGCCGTCTGCGGCACGTCGATGTTTGAACCGTAGGATGTGACGACGCCCGCATCCACCGCCGTGAGGGTAACGGGGAGTCGAAGGTCGAGTCGTCGTGCGGTCCAACCCATCTCGGCGAGGGCCGAGCGCAACGCCTCTTCCGGTCCCGGTCCCAGGCCTTCCTGCCCCAACGCCCGCCACGTCTCCCGCAGGTGGTCCGCGCCGTGCGCCGCCAGCACCACACGTCCGCCGGGCCGCAGGACCCGCCAAGCTTCCGCCAGGGCCGCCCGCGCATCTCGCAGATGCCCCAATACCCGCAAGAACGCCACCACGTCGAAGGAGGCGTCGGCAAAGGGGAGAGCGTCTGCCTCTCCTTGTTCCACCTCTGGCCTGCCCGGCTGTGGGTCTATCCCTGCCAGGCGACCCCTATGCCCGCGACCCCTGAGCAGCCTCAGCCCCCGCCCGTCTCCAGCGCCCACACCCAGCAGGTCGGCGGTGGGGGAGAGGGCCAGCGCGCCGAGCAGGGGACCGAACGGCCAGCTCGTCCCCGCAGGCTGTGACAGCCGTTCATCGCGGTCTGCAAGCGCCATACTTTCACCCTGGCTGTACCTTCCCTCCATGTTCGTCATAGCGGCGATTTAAGCCCCCTTCAGAAGGAGGGAAGGATTACTTTTCAGACGGGAGGGGCGCAGCAGAGTCAGGGGCAGTTCGGGCAGAGCGTTTCTGAGACTCGGTGCTATGTCCGGCTTCGTCGGTTTTTCCCCTCCCGGTTCTTGTAGAAAGAGGTTCACGCATGAAACTCTCCAACATCATGTACATCCTCGGCTTTGCCTCCATTCTCGCCTCGGCGGCGAACTTTGTGTCGGGCAACACGAAAACCAGCACCACCGAGGAGAGCGAGAAGGAGCGCGACGCCCTGTTCGTCGGCTTCTGGCCGCCCACGTTCTTCATCCTCGGTAAGGTCATCGAGGACCGCGAGAAGGCGGGCAAGAACATCATCACGGGCCAGTAAACCCACACCAGCGAAGACACCCGGTTTGAGGCCGGGTGTTTTTGTCGTTGTAGAAAGAAGTGGGCGTGTCAGGCCGTTACATCTCCATCCGTGTCTTCAGGAAGTTCGTCATCACCGCGCCCCGCTTGTAGAAGGGGTTGTCCATGATCTTGATGTAGAGCGGCACGGTGGTCTTCGGGCCGTGGATGACGGTCTCCTCCAGCGCCCGGCGCATTCTCAGGATGGCCCCCTCGCGGCTGTCGTGGTGGACGATCAGCTTGCCGATGAGCGAATCGTAGTGCGGCGGGATGACGTAGCCGCTGTAAGCGTGGGAGTCCACCCGCACGCCGGGGCCGCCCGCGAAGTGGATGTCCTCGATCTTGCCCGCCGCCGGGCGGAAGTCCTTGTCGGGGTCCTCGGCGTTGATGCGGCACTCGATGGCGTGCCCACGCAGCACGATGTCCTCCTGCCGGAGCGGGAGGCCCTCGCCCGCCGCGATCTGGAGTTGCAGCCGCACGAAGTCCAGCCCCGAAATCTCCTCCGAGACGCAGTGTTCGACCTGAATGCGGGTGTTCATCTCCATGAAGTAGTAGTGGCCGTCGCGGTCCACGATGAATTCGAGGGTGCCCGCCCCGGCGTAGTTGACGAACCTGGCGAGCCGCACGCCCGCGTCCAGAATCTCCTGCCTCAGGGTGGCGGGCAGTGTGGAGGGTGCCTCCTCGATGAGTTTCTGGTTGCGCCGCTGGATGGAGCAGTCGCGCTCGCCGATGTGGATGACGTGGCCCTGGCCGTCGCCCATGACCTGCACCTCGACATGCCGGAACTCCTCCAGGAACTTCTCCATGATGATGGCGGCGTCCCCGAAATACAGCCGCGCCTCCTCCTGCGCCTGCGCGAAGGCCGACCGCAGTTCGTCCTGGGTCCGCACGACCTTCTGCCCGCGCCCGCCCCCGCCCGCCGACGCCTTGAGGAGCACCGGGTAGCCGATCTGCTTGGCGGCGAGCAGGGCCGCGTCCACGTCCTCCAGCACGCCTGTGCCGGGCACGACGGGCACGTTGCTCTCGGCGGCGATCTGACGCCCGCCCGCCTTGCTTCCCAGCGCCCGCATACTCTCCGGCGTCGGCCCGATGAAGACGATGCCGTGCTCGCGGCACATCTCGGCGAAGTCGGGGTTCTCCGCCATGAAGCCGTAGCCGGGGTGGATGGCCTCGGCCCCCGTCATCAGCGCCGCCGAGAGAATGTTGGGGATATTGAGATAACTGGCGTTCGAGGCGGGCGGCCCCACGCACACGCTCTCGTCGGCGAGCAGCACGGGCAGACTCTTCTCGTCGGCGGTGGAATACACCACGACCGTCTTCACGCCCATCTCGCGCGCCGTGCGGATGACGCGCAGGGCGATCTCGCCCCGGTTGGCGATCAGGATTTTCTTAAACACAGCTCTCAGCCCTCAGCTTTCAGCCGTCAGGGGGAGCGGGAGCCTCAGCCCTGGCGGCTGATGGCTGACCGCTGACCGCTGACCGCTCACTCGATGATGAACAGCGTCTGCCCGTACTCCACCGGCTCGGCGTTCTTCACCAGAATCTCGCGCACGGTGCCGCCCGTCTCGGCCTCGATCTCGTTCATCAGCTTCATCGCCTCGATGATGCACAGCACCTGCCCGGCCTGCACCGTGTCGCCGACCTTCACGTAGGGCGCGGCGTCCGGGCTGCTGGCCGTGTAGAAGGTGCCCACGATGGGGGCCTTCACGGGCGTTCCGGCGCTGCGAGCCGGGCTACCTGCTGCCGGAATGGTTGGCTCGGCGGTAGGAGCGGGAGGCGTGGGCGCGGTCGTCTCGGCTGGCGTGGAGGAAGCGGGCGTGGTCGTACTCGTCGCCGCCGGGGCTGGGGTGAAGGCAGGAGACGGCGCGGAACTCGCGCTGCTCGCCGAGGTGGAGGCCCCATTGCCCATCCCAGCCTGTGGCCCGCGCTTGAGGTCGAGGGTGTAGCTGCCCGTCTGGAGGCTGAACTCGCGCACATCGGCGGCGCTGAGGGCGTCGAGAATCTTCTTGAGGTCGTCTGGATTCATAGGCCCTCCTGTGGTCGGTTCGGGTGGTGAGTCCGGCAAGAACTCGTTGCCTATCATGACGCGGGCTCCAGGTGTGGAGCCTGTTGGAAGTCGAACGCTCGTCATAGATGCACCGAGTCTAATGGCAAAGGGAAACGCCGCCTCCCGGTAGGGGGAAGGGCGGCGTTCCGGGGGTTCATTTAGGCGCGGCTGAGGTACTCGCCCGTGCGGGTATCCACCTTGACGTTGGTCTCCTGCTCCACGAAGAGGGGCACCTGCACGACGGCCCCCGTCTCCAGCGTGGCGGGCTTGGTGCCGCCCGAGACGGTATCGCCGCGCACGCCGGGGTCGGTCCGCACGATCTTCAGGATCACCTGGTTGGGCAGGGTGATCTTGAGGGGCTTGTCGCCGTACATCTGGACCTCGACATCGGTGTTCTCCTTCATGAACTTGGCCGCGTCGCCGACGAGGTTGCCGGGCAGATGCACCTGGTCATAGGTCTCCAGGTCCATGAACACGTGGTCCTGGCCGTCCTTGTATAGGTACTGCATCTTCTTGCCTTCCACGTAGATGTCCTGCAACTTCTCGCCGGAGTTGAAGGTGCGGTCGACAATCGAGCCGGTCTCCATATTGCGGAACTTGGTCACCACTTTGGCACCGCCACGTCCCATCTTGAGGTGGGAGTAGTCCAGGCACTCCCACAGGCCGCCGTCCATCTCCACCTTCGTGCCGTTACGCAGTTCAGTCACGCTGATCATGTCTCGAAATCTCCTTGCTCGGGCCGGGGCGCATGTCTCACCGTGGGAAACTCACCGGGGGAGCCGCGCCGCATTCGGCAACGGGGCAGATTCTAGCAGATGGGCCGGGAGTGCTCAGAAGTGCAGGTGCCACCCGCCCGCGCCGTCCCTGGTCACGCAGCTCTGCGAAACTTGAACGCTCAGAACCTCGCCCTTCAAGCACCATCTCCCGGCTTCGAGAGTAGGAGTGAGGTCGGCGGGCAGTCCGGCCACTTCCAGGTCGGTGACTGTGAGCGGTCCCGGACCGTGGGCAAGTGCCTGCCCTCCCAGAACTTCCAATTCGACTGCTGGCCCGGAAAGACGCAGGTAACGGGCGTGCAGGTAAGAACCGTCGGGGAGGACGTGAAGATTGAGGGGGTCGAAGCCCACGACCTGCAAGGGGACCTGACTTTTGAGGGATAGGCGCGTTCCCGGCAGTCCTCGAAAGGCGTCCAGCCGCGTCACCAACCGCGTCTTTGTCTCACAGGTGGCGAGCTGTGCCGCCTCCGCCTCCATGAGCGCCGGAGTGGGGAAGGGGAGAGGCGACGTGCCCAGGCGAGCGCGCAACACCTCGTCAAGTGCGGTGCCTGCCGTGAGGGCAGGGTGGCGTCCCGGCCATACCCAACCTCCCTCTGCGGGTTCCCAGCCCGGTTCCTGTGGCATAGCCCCGCTCAGATGAGTCACCCCGCCGCCAAAGAAGAGGAGGGGAATGCGCCCCGGATCAAACTCGGGCCAGAGGTCAGGCAGGGCAGACTGAACCTGTCTCCTGGCCTCTTTGAGCCAGGCTGGAGGGAGGAGGTCGGACACACTTCCAGGCTATCCTGGGCCTGTCCGGCTTGTGCGTCGGTGAAGTTAAGCGGCTGTAGCTTGGCGCTCGAACGCCAGGGGCGTCAAGTCCCCGAGCGTGGCATGGCGTCGCTGGCGGTGGGAGAAGACCGAGGGTGGACTCGAAGACTGCCCGCCGTGCAGCAGCCCGGTTCTCAACGATGAGGTCCTCGAACAGCTCCCTGTTGAGGAAGCTGAAACAGCTCTCCACGACCGCGTTGTCCCAACACTCCCCCTTGCGGCTCAGGCTGCCCCTGGCCCGCCGGCGGGCCAGTTGTTCTTGAACTCCCCGGCTGGCGTCCTGGCTCCCCCGCTCGCTGTGGTACAGGAGGCCTGGTGGAGGGTGGAAGCCTCACCAGGGGGAGGGGCAGCAGGTGACTTCCCCCGAGTTACCCGGGGGCGGGCTTTACCGGAGCCAGGTGGTCCGGAAGCCCAGGTAACTGGTGTTCGGGTAATGCTGGTAGCCCTGCACCCGCCGGGTCGCCGCCTCGTACTGCGTGCTGGAATACAGGAAGACCATCGGGCTGAGGTCCACCAGCCGACGCTGCACCTGCGCGTAGATGGCTTTTCTGGCCGCCGCACCACTGGTCTGCCGACCCTGATCGAGCAGCCGGTCGAGTCCCGCGTCCTTGAAGTTCGTGAGGTTCCCGCCGCTGTCGGACGCAAAGGGGGTGTAGAGGTAGTCGTCCGGGTCGCCCTGCCCGCTCTCGCCCAGGATGGTCGCCGTGTAGTTCTTCTTGAGGATGTCCGGCAGGTACACGCTCCACTCCAGCGCCGTGATGTTCACCCTGATCCCCAGGGGCGCGAGTTGCGCCTGGATGATCTCGGCGGGCGTACGCAGGAAGTCGTAGGTCGAGGTGACCTTGAGGTCGAGCGTGAAGCCGCCTCCGTAGCCCGCCTCCCGCAGGAGCGCCCGCGCCCGCTCCAGGTTGGGCTTGCCGTAGTTGGGGTCGGGCACGGCGTAGTAGTTGCCGTTCGGCAGGGTGGTGCCGCGCGCGGGCAGGCCCCCCGTGCCCAGCAGGGCCACGTCCACGATCTCCTGGGTGTTGATGGCGTAGGCGATGGCCCGGCGCACCCGCGCGTCGTCGAGCGGTTTTTGCGCCACGTTGAAAAACAGCGCCCGGTAGTTCGCGCTCGGCCCGCCCAGCACGCGCACCTGCGGGTTGGCCTGGAGCGTCTTGATGTCGGTCGCGGGCACGTACTCGATCCAGTCCACGGTGTTCGTCCGCAGCGCCGTCACCCGCGCCGTGGGGTCGGGAAGGTAGGTGTACGTGATGCCGTCGAGGTACGGGAGCCGGGTGCCCCTCGCGTCCCGCCCCCAGAAGTTCGGGTTCTTCCGCAGCACCATGCGCGTCTGCGGCACGTACTCCACGAAGGTGAAGGGTCCCGTCCCCACGGGCCGGGTGTTCAGCGTGGCCGCCGCCTCCCTGGGCACGATGACGTTCAGGCTGAAGGCGAGCTTGCTGAGCAGCGGGGAGAAGGGCCTGCTGAGCGTGATCACCACCGTCGTCTTGTTCGGCGCGGTCACCGACCTGACGAGTTCAAAGTCGCCGCTGCGCGGGGACCTGGTGGCCGGGTTCTTGAGGCGGTTGATGGAGTACACCACGTCGCCCGCCTCCAGTGCGCGGCCATTGTGAAAGCGCACCCCGCCCCGCAGCGTGAATGTCCAGGTCAGCCCATTCGCGCTCGCCGTCCAGCGGGTCGCCAGGGAGGGCACGATCCGCCCGCTGCCGTCAAAGGCCACCAGGGTGTCGTACACGTTCTCAAGCTGGTTGCGGGTGGAGGTCGCCTCGGTGACGTGGGGGTCGAGGCCCACCGGGTCGGCCTGCATCCCGGCCCGCAGGACGCCGCCGGAGGTCTGCGCGGCGGCCCCGGAGGACAGGCCGAGGGCGAGGAGCGAAGCCTTCAGGACGTGACGCTGGTTCATGGTGCCTCCTGGGTGCCCCTGGGGAGCGCGAAGATGGGGGAGAGTCGGGGTCAGCGACCCAGCCGGGGGTCGAGGGCGTCGCGCAGGGCGTCGCCGAAGAGGTTGAAGCCCAGCACGGTGAACATGATCGCCAGGCCGGGGGCGATGGAGATCCAGGGATTCGTTTCCAGAAAGGGCCGCCCGTCCGCGATCATCTGACCCCAGGCGGGGGCGGGCGGCTGCGTGCCCAGGCCGAGAAAGCTCAGGGCCGCCTCGGCGAGGATGGCGTAGGCGAGGCGCAGGGTGATCTCGACCAGGATGGGACCCACCGCGTTGGGCAACACGTGCCGCCACAGCAGCCGCGAGTCGGTCGCGCCCAGGGCACCGCTCGCCTCCACGAACATGGCGTGGCGGGTTCGCAGGACGGCGGCGCGCACCACCCGGGCGAAGGGGGCGGTGAAGGCCACCGCGATGGCCAGCGTCAGGTTCCAGAAGCCGCCGCCCAGAAAGGCGAGCAGGGCGATGGCGAGCAGCACGGCGGGAAAGGCCAGGAACACGTCCGTCACCCGCATGACCACCGTGTCCACCCAGCCCCGGTAATACCCGGTCAGCGCCCCGAACAGCCCCCCCACCAGCAGGGCCAGGCCCACGCTGAGGGCACTCACCGACAGGCTGATGCGGCTGCCGTAGATCACCCGCGAGAGCAGGTCCCGCCCGTACAGGTCGGTGCCCAGGGGGTGGCGCAGGCTGGGACCCTGCATCCGGTCGGCGGGCAGGTAGGCCACCGGGTCGTAGGGCGCGAGGAGGGGGGCCAGCAGCGCGCACAGCACGATCAGCACCGTCAGCGCGAGGCCGATCACCCCGCCGGGCGAGCGGAAGAACAGGCGGGCCGCCCGGCGCACGGGCGATTGAACGGTGGGGACGACCGGCAGGGCCGTCACCCGTACACCACCCGCCGGTCGATCAGCCCGTACAGCACGTCCACGACCACGTTGACGAGCACGTAGCTCACCGCGATGAAGAGCACGGCACCCTGCACCACCGGGTAGTCGCGCAGGTTGATGCCCTCCAGCGCGTACCGCCCCACGCCCGGCAGCCCGAAGATCTGCTCGATGATCACCGCTCCGCCCAGCAGGCTGCCCGCCTGGAGGCCGACCACCGTGACGACGGGGATCAGGGCGTTGCGCATCGCGTGGCGGTACACCACCCGGCGCTCCGCGAGTCCCTTGGCGCGGGCGGTGCGGACGTAATCCTGCGTCAGGACCTCCAGCAGGCTCGCGCGCACGATCCGCGTGACGGCGGCGGCCAGCCCCAGACTCAGCGCCAGCGACGGCAGGAACACCGAGCGCAGGTTCTCCCAGGGGGACTCCTGAAACGGCACGAAGCCGTTGGGGGGAAAGAGCGGCCACTTCAGGCTGAGCAGCAGGATCAGCAGCAGGGCCACCCAGAACTCCGGCGCGGCGAGGCCGACGAGCACGAAACCGCTCGACAGCACGTCGGCGAGCTTGCCCCGGTGCAGCGCCGCCGTCACGCCGAGCGGCACCCCGATCAAGAGGGCGATCAGGAGCGCCAGCAGGGTGAGTTCCAGCGTCACCGGGAAGCGCAGCAGCAGGTCGGTGAACACCGGACGCTCGGTGCGGAGGCTGACCCCGAGGTCGCCCCGCAGCAGGCTACCGAACCAGGTGGCGAACTGCCCGGAGATCGGCTGATCCAGCCCGAACAGCCGCCGCATCTCCGCCTGCCCCTCCGGGCTGACGTTCCCCTCCAGGCCGATCAGGTTCGTCACCACGTCGCCCGGCACCAGCCGCAGGAGCGCGAAGACGAGCACGCTGACCCCGAACGCCGCAAGGAGAGCCAGCGCCACCCGGCGGGCCAGCCAACCGACACTCATTCCCTCTCCAGCAGCACGTAGCTCAGCGTCACGTCCTCCAGCACGACGGCGCGGTGCCGTTCCCCGGCGGGGATGAAGGTCACGTCCCCGGCCCGGATCAGGAACTCCTCGTCGCCGCTGACCGCGCGCAGGGAGCCGCTGTGGATAAAGGACACCTCGTCCTGCGCGTGCCAGGTCTCCGGCAGGACCGTGCCCGCCGGGAAGTGGAGGTGCCCGACCGTGGCGGGCAGGGCCCGGAAGCGGCGGTGGTCGTCGTGAACGTTGAGCCTCTCCATGAAACCTCCGCAGGGCAGGACGGGGACCTCGGTTGACAGGAGCGACGCTGGCGGTGAAGTCCGACTGCGGGCAGGGGCCTCCAGGAAACATTACCCTTTTCCGCACCCGGTCCCGGACTCCTCGTGAGGTCCAGAACCTCTCCACGAGTGTCGGGCTGGTCGTCTCCCCGGTCAGGCCGGCAAGGTCAGGCTCTCCAGATCGCGGGGGTAATCGGTCAGCAGCTCCATGCCGTTCGCCGTGATCAGGATGGTGTCCGAGTGCCGGAAGCCGCCCAGCCCCGGCACGTACAGGCCCGGTTCCACGCTCAGCACCATGCCAGGTTCCAGGGGGCGGTCGTCGCCGAGGTCCAGAAAGGGACTCTCGTGGATGCGTTGCCCCAGGCTGTGGCCGACGTGGTGCCGCCAGTGGTCCCACAGCCCCTCGCGCTCGTAGTAGGCCCGCACGGCCCGGTCCACCTCGGCGCAGGTGCGTCCGGGCCGCAGCGCCTCGAAGGCGATGTCTTGCAGGTTGAGCATGTGCCCGAAGAAGAGCCGCTGCCGCGCGCTCGCCTCCCCCACGAACATGGTGCGCTCCAGCTCGCTGAGGTAGCCCCAGACGGCGGCCCCAGCCCCGGTGACGAGCGTATCGCCGTGACCAAAGGTGGCTCCGGTGGTCATGGCGTGCGGCAGGGCGCTGTGAACGCCGATCTGCCCCCGGTAGAGGGCTACCGCGCCGCTCAGCCAGCGGTTCTGGCCCCGGTACCCCTCGCCCAGCGCGGCGATCATGCTGGCGGTGGCCTCTTTGGTGGCGCGGGCTTCGACCTCCGTCTCGTTCTCGCCAACTCGGGTATAGGTTTGCAGCAGATGGTGGGCGTGCGCTCCCCAGTGGGCGCTTTCCCGGATGAGCGCCACTTCCGCCGGAGACTTGAGCGCCATCTGGTGGTCCAGGGCGCGGGTGACCCGTCGAACTCTGGCCCCTCCAAGCTGCTCACTCAATGCCGGGCCGTCGTAGCCCATCACGGGCGGGTAGCCATCGTGATCGACGCCGAGCCTGGCCCGGTCCAGTCCCAGTTCAGCCAGCAGGTCGGACAGGTGCCTCATCGGGTGGGGCTGGCCGGGAAACTCCGGGTAGTCCACCACCCGCTCGGCCTCGTCGGTCTGAGCGGCATGTTCGCGCTCCAGCCGGGGCACGAAGAGGACGCGCTCGCCGCCCCGCGTGATGATCAGGGCGATGGGCCGCTCGGTGGGGAAGAAGGCGAAGCCGCTGTAGTAGAAGATGAACTGATCGTCGAACAGCACCAGGGCGTCCAGGGGCGTATCCAGATGGTCGAAGACCGCTTGCGCCCGCGCCGCGCGCTCCTGCTGACTGATGGGGCCGAGGTCACTCACGCCGCGCCCACCGCCGCCAGATGACGGGCCAGGAACTCGCGGACGGTCTGGAGATAGAGGGCTTGTTCTTCGATCTGCGGCGAGTGCCCGCTGCGCTCGAACACCACCAGTTCGCCCCCCGGCAGCCCGGCGGCCAGTTCCTCGCTGGCCTCCAGCGGCGTGATCCAGTCGTGGCGGCCCACCGTCACCAGGACGGGCACCGTGATCTCGGGCAGGCGGTCCACCAGATCGTAGGTCGGCTGGTTGCGCGAGAAGGCCCAGTTGTGGGTCTCGTACCGGAAGGGGATGCGGGCGAGGCGTTCGGCCTCCGCCGCCGGATCACGCTCCACGGTGTACAGCGGCTGGATCATGGCGAAGCTGGCACGGAAGTCGCCGTTGTCCTGTATCTGACCTGAGAAGAGGCGGTCGAGCGTCTCCCCGTCCATCGGGAAGCCGCTGCTCAACGCCCGCTCCTTGCTGGTGCCCTGAAAGCGGTTGCTCGCCGCCGTGTCGCGCAGGATGACCGCGTGCAGGTTCTCCGGGCGGGCCAGGGCGTACTCCAACGCGATGAAGCCGCCGTAACTCCCGCCCAATACGACGATCCTGCCCAGATTCAGCCCCGTCCGCAACGCCTCCAGGTCCGCCACGAACTGCGCGTGCGAGTACGGCTCGGCCCCCTCCGACTCCCCGCTCCCCCGCTGGTCGTAGGAAATCAGGCGGTAGTGGTCGGTGAGCGGTTGGAAGGCGGCCCAGTCACTCACGCGGCTCCCCATCCCCGGCCCGCCGTGCAGCGTGACGATGGTCGTTTTGCGCCCCGTGTCGTCCCCGGAATCGTCGTAGACCAGCCGGACGCCATTGACCTCCAGGGTCCGGCTCACCGGTACCACGCCTCCTTCAGCACCCGCATCACGTTGCCGCCCGTCGCCTTGGCGATGTCCTCGTCGCTGTAGCCGTGTTTCACCAGCCAACGCACGATGTTGGGAAAGGCCTCGGCGGGATTCTCGATGCCGTCCACGTACTCGACCTCCTCGTACTGGAGGTGCCCGCGCGAGGCCCCGATGGACAGCGCCTCGCTGAGCGCGTGATGCAGCCCGACGTGATCGCCGAACAGCACGTCCGGCCCGAAGGCCACATGGTCGATCCCGACAAGGTTCACGCAGTACTCGAAGTGCTCCATGAAGGACTCGATGCTGTGGCGTGGGTGCCGCTCGGTGAGGGTGGTGTGCGGCGCGGCCTCGATGCCGATCACCCCACCCTTCCCGGCACAGGCCCGGATCACGTCGTCGGGCTTCAGGCGGTTGGAGTTCCACAGGGCGCGCGCCCCGGCGTGCGTGATGAAGATGGGCTTCTCGCTCGCCTCGATGGTGTCGAGTGAGGTCTGGTCCCCGCTGTGGCTCACGTCGATGGCGATGCCGAGCTTGTTCATGCGCCTGACCGCCTGCCGCCCGAACACGGTCAGCCCCCCGTCGCGAGGTTCCTTGAGGCCTGCTCCCAGCGCGTTGCCCTCGCTGTAGGCGATGCCCAGGCAGCGCACGCCGAGACCGTACAGGATGTCGAGGCGGTCGAGTTCGTTCTCGATCATCGCCGCGCCCTCGATGGACACGATGAACGCGATCTGGCCGTTTTTCTTGGCGTTCACGATGTCCTCGGTGGTCTTGCAGTGGATCACCATGTCCTGATGCGCGATGTCGGACAGGCGCATCCCGAGGTCGTAAACGATGTCCTCCCACTTCCAGCCGCCGCGTGAGGTGATCATGGCGGTGCCGTTCATCAGGTTGTCGAACACGGCGTCCAGCCCGGAGACGCTCAGCCCCTCGTACCCGGTGAAGTCGCGCCCCCAGCGGCGGAACTCCAGGAACTGCGAGAGGTCCTGCGGAGCCACGAAGCAGTGGTCGTGCAGCGAGATCATCAGATGTTCGCGGAAGAGACGCCGCACCCGCTCCTCCTGCTCGGCGCTGACCTCCACCCGGCGGCTGGGGACCCGGTTGAGTTCCGGGCTGAGCGGCCACACCTTGTAGTCGGTGCCCGCCTCCAGGTAGGAGAAGGACTTGTAGCCCGTGTAATTCTTCTGTTGCATCGGAGCGTCTTTTAGGTCAGTCATGGGCAGGCTCCTGGTGAGAGAAGGGGCGCGGCGGAAGGCTGGAAACGCCCCGTTACTTCTCCACCGTGTCCAGCTTCTCCGAACCCGTCGGGCTGGGAATCCACCCCTTCACGCCTGCGCCGCTGGCCGCCAGCAGACGCGAATGCACGATGGGAATCCGGACGGCCTCCCTGAACATGATCTCGTCGACCTTGTGGTAGAGGGGCAGGCGCTGGGCCGCGTTCGGGAGCTTGCGGGCGCTCACTAAGGCCGCGTCCGCCTCCGGGCTGGTCCAGTTGATGTCGGTGGTCGAGCCGCCCGCGATCAGGTAGGTGTAGGCGCTGTCGGGGTCGGTGACGTACACGAAGCCGAGCATGAAGGCCTGGAGCTTGCCGTTCTGGCGGTCTTCGAGGTACTTGGCCCAGTCGGCGGTCTTGAGGTTGATCTTGATCCCGACCGCCGAGAGGTCGGCGGCCATCGCCTCGGCGATGGGTTTGGGGGTCGGGTAGTACGGGCGCGAGACGGGCATGTACCACAGGTCCAGCGTGAAACCGTTGGGGTAGCCCGCCGCCGCCAGCAGGCGCTTGGCCGCCGCCGGGTCGAACTTGTAGTCCGTGACCGTCCTGGCGTGGTAGCGGGCCAGGGGCGGCGGCAGCAGGTGGCCGTCGGTGGTGCCCAGACCGTTCCAGAAGGCGTCCACGATGGCCTTTTTGTTCAGGGCCATGGCAATCGCCGTGCGAACCCGCACGTCCGAGAGCGGCTTGTAGCTGGTGTTCAGCCCCAGGTACCCCAGATTGAGGGCCGGGCGCAGCACCTCCCGGAGCCGGGGATTGGACTGGACGGACCTGAGCTGATCGGGCAGCAGGTCGCCCGCGATGTCCACCCCGCCCGTCAGCAGCTCGTTGAGGCGTCCGGCGGGGTCCTTGACGAAGCGGAAGGTCAGGGCGTCGGATTTGGGCAGCCCGGCGCGGAAGTACCGGGGATTGCGGCTCAACTCCACGTTCACGCCGCTGGTCCACTTCTTCAGCACGAAGGGGCCGGTCCCCACCGCGAGACCCGCCGGAGTGCCGTACTGCGCCGGGTTCTTGCGGATGGCCGTGGGGCTGGCGATGCCGAAAAGGCCCGCGTCGGCCAGCACCGAGCCGAGGGCCGGGTAGGGCTGACCCAGCACGATGTCGACGGCGTACTGATTCCTCACCCTCACGTCCTTGACGATGGAACTCGCCTCGCCCCTGTAGCCGCCCAGGTTGTTCTTCCACCCCAGGAAGGATTTGTTCGCGCCGAACTCGAAGCCGGGGTCCCACCACCGCAGGAAGTTGAAGCGCACCGCCTCGGCGTTCAGCGGCGTTCCGTCGTGAAAGCGGACGTTCTGGCGCAGGTAGAAGGTCCAGGTCAGGCCTTCGGGGCTGGTGGTCCAGCGCTGCGCCAGGTCGGGCTGCAAGTCAACGGTGCCGGGCTTGAAGCTGATCAGGCTGTTGTACATCTGCGTCTGCACGTAGGCGCTGTTGCCGTCCGCCGTGACGCTGGGATCGAGGCTGATCGGCTCACCGCTCAGGCCGAACACGATGGTCTGGGCCGACGCGCCGCCCGCCAAGAGAAGTCCCGCCAGAAGCCATTTACGCATGTTCGTCTCCCTCCGGGGTCTGACCCCGCGTGAATTCGTCCAGAAACGTGACCATCGACCGCTCGAAGTCCAGGATGCCCGCGACCGTGCAGTACTCGTTGCTGGAATGCTGCCGCGAGCCGTGCCCCAGGCCGCCGGTGACGTAGGGCAGGCCCAGCAGCCGCTCGAAGACGTAGTAGGGGGCGCTGCCGGGATTGATCGGCCACAGTTGCAGCTCTCCGTGCAGCGCCCGGTAGGTGCGGATCATGGCCTGCACGGCGGGTTCGTCCAGGCTGAGTTTCGACCAGGGATACTTGTTGTAGACCTTGATCTCGATGTCGCCGTAGCCTCCTTTGTCCAGATGCGCGCGCAGTCCGGCCAGCACTTTGTCTGGGTCCATATTGGGAACCATCCGCACGTCCACCTTGGCCGTCGCCTGATGCGGCAGCACGGTCTTGGTCTCCGGGCCGGTGTAGCCCGCGAAGAGGCCGTCGATGTTGAGTTGCGGCTGCGAGAAGAGGCGGTGCCACGCGCGGCGGTCGTCCGGCTCCTTGAGCCGCCGCACGGCGTAGGCGTCCCGGAACACCCCGGCGTCGAATAGCCCCGCGTCGATCTGCTCATCCAGGAGGGCCGCCTCACGCTCGGGGAGGGGACGCACGTCGTCGAAAAAGCCGTCCACCAGAATGGTCTCGTCGTTATCGACAAAGCTGGCGAGCGCCCGCGTCAGTCGCCACGCCGGATTCGCCACCCAGGCGTTGTAGCTGCCGTGGATGCCGCGCTCGGTGGGGCCGCCCCACTCGCCGCCGGTGCAGATCAGCTCGACGTACAGCATCCCCTTGGTGCCCAGGACCAGGCTGGGCATCCCGGCCTCGTCCTGTTCGAAGAAGGGGAACAGCACCGCGTCGGCCCGCCTCAGCCTGTCTGCGTACTCCTCTGCAAAGGCCGGAAACGAGCGGCTGCCCATCTCCTCCTCGCCCTCGACGGCGAAGAGCAGGTTGACGGGGAGCCTCCCCTCGACCCGCTGAACGGCGCGCATGGCGGTGAAGAAGGCGGCGAGCGGTCCCTTGGTGTTGACCGCGCCCCGGCAGATGACGCTCGGCCCCAGCCCCGGCAGGTCGTGAATCTCGGCCCCGAACGGCTCGGCGATCCAGCCGTCCTCGTCGGTGGGCATCACGTCGTACATGCCGTAGATCAGCAGGGTCCGGGGCGCGTCCTGCCACAGCTCGCCGTACACGATGGGGTGGCCCGGCGTCTCGACGATCTCGGCTTCACCCCCCAGCGAGGCGATCAGGTCGGCCACGGCCCGCGCCGTCTCGCGGATGCCCTCGCCCGTGTAGCTGATGCTGGGCTGGCGCAGGAAGCGGCGGATGTCCTCCAGGTCGCCGTCGAAATGCCGCTCCAGGTCGGCGTGGATGGCCTGAACGTTCATGCTCCTCTTCGCGGTGGCCCCGCTGTGTGGTCTGTCTGGCATGGACTCTCCTTGCGGGCCTTCAACCCGTCGGCTCCGTGGCGTCCCGTAGAGCGTCCCCCAGCAGGTTGCTCGCCAGGACCGTGACGAGAATCAACAGGCCGGGGTATACGGCGAGCCGGGGGGCGGTGTAGAAGTAGTTTTGCGCGCCGCTGAGCATGTTTCCCCAACTGGCATTGGGCGGCTGGATGCCCAGACCGAGAAAGGACAGCGCCGACTCGGCCAGGATGGCGGTGCTGATGCCAACGCTGGCGTTCACGATCAGGGTGGGGAGGACCTGGGGGAGCACGTGCCGGAACAGCACCCGGCCATCGCGCCCCCCCAGCGCGCGGGCCGCCTCGACGTATTGCTCCTCGCGGTACTTCAGGACCTCGCCGCGCACCAGCCGGGCCAGCCCCATCCAGGAGGTCAGGCCGATGACGAGCACCAGCGGCACCAGCCCTGGGCCGAAGAAGGTCAGGGTCAGAACGCTGACGAAAAAGGCGGGCAGCGCCAGGATGCCGTCGGTGAAGCGCATCAGCAGGCCCTCCAGCCACCCGCCGTAGAAGCCCGACAACGCGCCGACCAGGGTGCCGACGAGGAGTGAGACCAGCACCGCGAACAGCCCCACCAGCAGGCTGACGCGCCCGCCGAGCATCAGCCGCACCAGCACGTCGCGGCCATTCTCGTCGGTGCCCAGCGGGTGCTGCCCACTGGCCCGCCCCAGGGTATTTCCCAGGTCGAGGGTGTCGGGGTCGACGGGCCGCACCACCGGCCCCAGGAACGCGAACAGGACCACCCCGGCCAACACCGCCGCCGCCGTGACGGCCACCGGGTCGCGACGCAACCGCCGCCACGTTCGCTGGGCCGGGGCCTGTGGGGGGTGAATCAGCCGGGCCGTCATCTCAGGCCTCGGTCCGGATGCGCGGGTCGATCAGGGGATAGAGCAGATCGACGAGCAGGTTGAAGAGCACGACGGCCAGCGCCACGACCAGCGTCACGCCGAGGATCAGCGGATAGTCGCGCCCCAGCGCCGCCTCCACGCTGAGGCGTCCCATGCCGGGCCAGGCGAAGATGGTCTCCGTCACCGCCGCACCCCCCACGAGCCGGGGAAGTTGCAGGCCGATGACCGTCACGACCGGGATCAGGGCGTTCTTCAGGACGTGGCGCAGGTTCACCGCTCGCTGGGGCAGCCCCTTCGCCCGCGCCGTGCGGACGTGATCGAGCCGTGCGGCACTCCGGACGCTGGAGCGGGTGTAGCGCAGCAGTTCGGCGATGGACGCGCTCGCCAGCACCACGGCGGGCAGCAGGAGGTGTCGCAGGAGGTCTGGGACATTGCCCTCCATCCCGGTCGTGTACATCCCCCCGGCGGGCAGAACCGGGCGCAGCACCGCGAGGGCGATAATCAACATCAGGCCCAGCCAGAAGACGGGCACGGCCAGCACCACGACGCTCACCACGCTGATCAGCCGGTCCAGCCAGGAGTGGGGGCGCAGGCCACAGATCGTCCCGAGCGGCACCGCGACGAGCAGCGTCAGCGTCAGGGCGGCCCCTGCCAGGATCAGCGTGTTGCCCAGGCGCGAGGCGATGACCTGCAAGGTGGGAGTACCGAACAGGAAGCTCTGCCCGAAATCGCCCCGCACGGCGTTTCCCACGAACTTCAGGAATTGCACGGGCAGAGGATCGCCCAGCCCTAACCGTGCCTCGATGGCCGCACGTTCGGCGTCCCGCAGGGCGGGATCGGCCAGGAGGGACGGCCCACCGGGCGCGAGCCGCACGATGAAAAAGGTCACCACCGCCACCACCGCCAGCACGACGAGGGCGTGCAGCACACGCCGGGCGACGAATCCGGGGCTGAGCATCAGCGCAGGTCGAACCGCTCGGTGTGGCGCAGGGCGTCGCGGATGCCCAGGTCAGGGACGCCGGTCAGCCGACGGCTGATGGCCTGGAGTTCCTTGGGGTAGTAGAGGACGAGCACGGGCGGGTCCTGCATGGTCAGGCGCTGGTAGGCGTTGTAGATATTCTTGCGGGCGGCGGGGTCCACCGTCTCGCGGCCCCGCCGGAGCAGGGCGTCGGCGCGGGCATTGCTCCAGGCGGCCTCGTTGTTGTCCTGGCCGGTGGCGTAGAACGAGTACTGGTCCGGGTCGGGCGGCGTGGTCCACCAGATCAGGTTCGCGTCGTACTTTCCGGGAATCAGGTAGTCGCGTACCAGCGTGGCGAACTCCAGGGTCTGGAGCGTCACGTCCATCCCGACCCTCTTCAGGTCCTGCTGCACGGCCAGCGCCGCCTGCTCACGGGTGGCGTTGCCCTTGTCCACGATCAGGGTGAACTTGAAAGGCTCACCCCTGGCGTTGACAAGAATACCCTGGGCGTTGGGTCGCCAGCCTGCCTGGAGGAGAAGCTTTCTCGCCTGCGCCGGGTCGTAGGTGACGGGCTTGATGGACTTGTCGTAATACGTCCGCAGCGCCGTGGGAATGGTGCCGGTCGGATAGTCGGCGTACCCCTTGAGGATGCCGTCGATGATCGCCCGGCGGTTCACCGCGTACTGCATGGCCCGCCGAACCGTGGCGCTCGTGAAGAGGGGGTTTTTCTGGTTGAAGAAGACAAGGTAGTGCTGCACGGCGTCGGCCTGCTTGATGGTGACGTTCTGCGCCCCCTGGACACTCGGCAGGTTGCTGGGTTCCAGCGTCACCCAGTCGAGGCCGCCGGAGCGCAGTTGCGCGACCTGGGTGTTCAGGTCCGGCACGACCTTGAAGGTGATGCCGTCCAGTTTGGGCGCGCCGCCGTAGTAGTCCCGGTTGGCGACCAGCGTGACGCTCGCGCCGGGCACGACCCGCGAGACCTTGAAGGGGCCGGTCCCGATGGGCGTCTGGCGGTTGAAGGCGGTCGCCGAGTTGAGGTCCTTGCCTTCGAGAAGGTGCTTGGGCAGGATACCTGCGTTGTGCCCCAGCAGGATCAGGAACGGCGCGAAGGGGCGGGAGAGGACGAAGCGCACCGTGTTCCTGCCCCTCGCCTCCACGGACTTGATGGAGCTGAAGTCCGACGCCAGCCGCGAGCCGCTCTTGGGGTCCCTGGCCGTGTTGAAGGTGAACACCACGTCGTCGGCGGTAAAGGGCTTGCCGTCGTGCCAGCGCACATCGTCCCGCAGGGTGAAGGTGTAGACCAGGCCCCCGTTGGTGATCGTCCAGCTCCGGGCGAGGTCCGGGACGGGCTGGAGGTCCTCGTTGGGCCGCACGAGGCCCGGAAAGATCACCTTGTTCACCAGGATGCTGCCCAGCTCCGGCGCGATCAGGGGATTCATGATCGGGTCGTTGATCAGCGGCAGTTGCAGGATGTTCGACTGCGCGCTCGCCACCCCCACGCCCAGAGCGAAACTCAGCACCATCAACGGCCTTGTCATGACGGTCCTCCTTTGACGGAAACCTCGATGTGGTCCAGGGCGCTGCGAACGGCGTTCTGCGCGTCCATCAGGTGGGCGAGCAGCCGGTTCTGCCCCCGCCGCGCGTGGGTGAGCACGAACCCGCGCTCTTCCGGCCCGACCTCGGCGAGCCTCCCGAGGATGGCGAGGTCGGGCAGCGGCGGCACATGCTCGGCGGGATCGTGGAAGAACGCGGGAACCTGCGTGTAGCTGGCCTGAACGAGGTGCCGGGCGAGCGAGATCAGCGCGGCGTTCACCCGGCGCACGGCGGGGGACGCGAGGGACTCGCCACTTAGTGCCCGCGCAGACCGGGCGAGCCGCCCCACGTCCAGCCGCAGGTCGTGGACCGCCGCGCGCGCCGGGCCGAGGTCGAAGGCCGTTCCCGCCGCCGCTGCGTACTCGTTCAGCGCCTGCTCGAACTCGTCGAGGGTCCGGGTGTAGTCGAAGGGGATGACCGTGCTGTTGGCCGTGCGGTAGGCCGACAGGAGGTAAATCCGCATGTCCTTGAGCAGGATGTCGCGGTCGGCCACCTCCAGCGTGTCGTCCTCGGTGTGCCAGGCGATGTTGCCCCCGCAGCCCCCGACCGCGTAGTAGCCCTTCTCGGCCCGCAGGTCGCCCGGCATGGTCGAGAGCAGCATGAAAAACCCACTGAGGCCGATGTTGTTAAAGGAGTAGTCCCCGGCTCGCACCGGGCGTTCCGCGTGCATCTCCTGGCCCGTCACGTCGCGGATGATGTCGCCCGCCCAGGCGGTGGCCTCCGCCATCACGCTCACGTCCTTGTACTCGGTGGCCCAGCGGCAGCCGGGCGAGTCGCAGTTGATCTGGGCGACGCAGTGGCGGTAGAGGTCCAGGGCGAAGTGGTCGGCGTACCACGTGCTCCCCGCGTACCGTCCGGTGGAGTGCCCCGGCCACCAGGCGATCCGCACGCTGCGGCGCAACTGCGCCCGGTGGTTCCACAGGTTGCGGGCGACCTCCAGCAGGGTGGCGTCCCCTACCGCGTTGTCCCCCACGCCGTAGTCCCACGAGTCGTAGTGCCCGTGCAGCAGCACGAAGGCGTCGGGGTCCTCGGTTCCCGGGATGGTCACGACCGGAACGGACGACGGGAACCAGCCCTCCTCCAGATCGGTGACCAACACGGCTTCCGCTCCGGACTTGGCGAGTTCGACCAGGCGGTTCCCGTCGGGTCGGTTGACGTTGGCGACGGCCACACGGGGTTTGCGCGGCAGATCGTTCAGGTCCGGGGTGCCCCAGATGCTGGTGCAGATGCCCCAGTGGGCGCGCTCTCCGGGGTTGATGGCGATGATGCCCACCGCGCCGCGCCGTTCGAGTTCCCGAATCTTGCCGGGCATCCCGAAGCCCTCCGTCACGACGATCCTGCCCCGGACATCAACTTCCCCCTCCAGCAGGGCGCTGGAGAACATGTCGTCGGCATTGGCCGCGTAGACGCTGGGCTGGTAGACCAGGGGAGCCGTGAGTCCCTCACCGAAAATGGCGCTCATCGCCATCGGCTTGGCGCTGAAGGTCGCGCCGCCGACGGTGACGCTCGCCCGGCGCGGCAGGCTGAGAAACAGCTCCGGGCGGTGAACCTTGACGGGGATGCCGAGCTGGCGCAGGTGACGCTCGATCTGCTCGGCGGCGCGGCGCACGTCGTCGGGATGCTCGCGCTTGAGGCCACTGAACGCCTCGATCAGTTCCCACGGGCGGTCGAGCGTGACGGCATCGAGAAGCTGGCGTTCTTCGGCGAGCAACATACCCCTCCCCTTGTGATTCACCAGATGAATTACTGATTCGCTGTGTGGATTGTGACTGGGTGTAGTGTGAGGTCGCCGTATGTCAAAGTCAAGTGCAACGCCCGAGTCGTCACCGGAATACACCATCTCGGCCCTGGAGGCCGGTCTTCAGGTCCTCGCCCTGGTCGGTCAGTCCCCGGAGCTGAAAATCCCGCAGCTCGCCGCTCAGGCGGGCATGACCAAAAGCAGGGTCTACCGCATCCTCCAGACCCTGGCCCGCCTCGGGTACGTCTGGTTCGACGAGGAGCACGCGGTACGCCTGGGGTCGGCCTCCCTCATCCTCGGTCAACAGGCCCAGGAGCAGTATTCGCTGACCCGGGCGGCCAGGCCGATTCTCGACCGCCTCGCCGAGGAGACCGGGGAGAACATCCACCTCGTGGTCAGGGAAGGCCAGCACTCCCTGGTCATCGACATCCGGACCTCACCGCACCCGGTGCGGATGTTCGCCCGTGTGGGGCGCATCGGGCCGCTGCACGCCGGGGGGTCGTCCAAAGTGTTGCTGGCGTATGCCCCCCAGGAAGTCCTCGACGCCATTCTCGAGAAGCCGTTGGAACGCTTCACGGACAGCACCATCACCGATGCGGGCGTGTTGAAGCAGGCGCTGGAACGCATCCGGGAGGACGGCGCGCATGTGGCGATCTCGGATTTGGAGGAGGACACCTTCTCGATTGCCGCCCCAATCTTTGATGACCAGGGTCAGGCGGTGGCCTCTGTGAGCATCGCCGGGCCACTGATGCGCCTCGACGGGCACAAACAGGAGCGGTACCTCCACCTGATTCGTGCGGCCAGCCGCGAGCTTTCGGAGAGTTTCGGCTTTCTCGCCGGATCGCGTGCTCCTGACCACCCTGCGGTTGAGGGTAACCCGGTATGGCGGAGAAGGGGCTAAGCCTCGAAGAGAGGAGGCATCCTCATGACCCACCGCACCACCCACAGCGCCGAGTTCAAGCGTTACGTCCGGAGGGCGCGCCCGAACCAGGGGCAACATCACCG
>NZ_JAZHPF010000021.1 GCF_036543075.1 Deinococcus sp. YIM 134068 | reverse complement strand
ATCGAAAGCGGTTCCGATCCGTTCTTGCTCTGAACGACGCGGGAGTAGCTCAGCTGGTAGAGCACTACCTTGCCAAGGTAGATGTCGCGAGTTCGAATCTCGTCTCCCGCTCCATCCCCCCTGCCCTGAAACATGGGTGGGGGCTTTTTTGTTTTGAGAAGTCGTAAGTCATTTGGTGACTTGCGTTTCCCCGAGTGCCACAAGCTGGGGGTGGGAGAGATCAAACCTCTTCCACCCCCGCAACGTCTTGGTTTACGGCAGAGGGAAGGCCCCCGCGAAGGTGTGGACCTCGGCCTTCACGTCCTCGCCCTTCAATGCTCGGTCGATCAGCCCGGCGACCGTTTCCATGTCCGCCTCCGTCAGGCCGCGCGTGGTGAGGGCGGGGGTGCCCAGGCGGATGCCGCCGCCGTGGAGAATCTTCTCGGTGTCGTAGGGGAGGGTTGACTTCGAGATGGTGATGCTGTTGGCGTCGAGCCGCTTGGTCGCCTTCGTGCCGTTCAGCCCCTGCGGGCGCAGGTCGAGGACGAGGAGGTGGTTGTCGGTGCCGCCCGACACGACCCGGTAGCCCCGCTCCTGAAAGGCCCGCGCGAGCGCCTGCGCGTTGCGGATGACCCGCGCGCAGTAATCCCGGAACTCGGGCCGCAGCGCCTCGCCGAACGCGACCGCCTTCGCGGCGATGACGTGCTCCAGCGGCCCACCCTGATAGCCGGGGAAAACGGCCCGGTCGATCCGCGCGCCCAGTTCCGGGTCGTTCGACAGGATGATTCCGCCGCGCGGCCCGCGCAGGGTCTTGTGGGTCGTGGAGGCGACGACGTGCGCGTGGGGCAGGGGGTTGGGGTGCAGCCCCGCCGCCACCAGCCCCGCGATGTGCGCGATGTCCGCGAAGAGAATGGCCCCCACCTCGTCCGCCACCTCGCGGAAGGCCGCGAAGTCGATGGTGCGGCTGTACGCGCTCGCCCCGGCGATGATCATCTTGGGCTGGTGCTCGTGCGCGAGGCGGCGCACCTCGTCCATGTCGATCAGTTCCGTCTCGGGGTTGACCTTGTAGCCGACGATCTTGTACCGCAGGCCGGAGAAGTTGACCGGGTTGCCGTGCGTCAGGTGCCCGCCGTGCGAGAGGTCCATGCCCAGCACCGTGTCGCCCGGCTCGATCAGGGCGTTGTACACGGCGAGGTTCGCGCTGGACCCCGAGTGCGGCTGCACGTTCGCCCACGCCGCCCCGAACAGCTCCCTCACCCGCTCGATGGCGAGGCGCTCCACCTGATCCACGACCTCGCAGCCGCCGTACCAGCGCTTGCCGGGGTAGCCCTCCGCGTATTTGTTCGTCAGGACGCTGCCCTGAGCCGCGCGCACGGCGGCGGAGGTGAAGTTCTCCGAGGCGATGAGTTCCAGCCCCACCCGCTGCCGCTCGGCCTCCTGCGAGATCAGGTCGAAAATCTGGGGGTCCTGCGCCGCCGGGTCCTGGGCGGCGGGCTTCTCGGCGGTGCTCGTCATGGGGGTACGGTAACACCGTGCGGGAGGTGGAATGGGGGGTTGTCTCCGCAGAGGGGACGCGGCCTACCGCACCCCGCGTGCCGTCGCCGCCTGCGTGCCCGTCCCCAGCCGCCGCCGTACGTCCCGCAACTCCGCCTCACCCGCCAGCACGAGCACGCTGTCGCCCGCCACCAGCTCGGTCGCGCCCTTCGGAATCAGGAACTCCCCGGCGCGGTGAATCAGGATGACGAGCGCCTCGGGTGGCAGGTGCAGGTCCACGATGCGGGTGCCGTCGGCGTCGCTGCCGGGGCGGACCTCCACCTCCACCATCTCGTTCTTGTTGTGGCCCGTGGGCGTGTAGGTGATGGGGTAGCTGGCGCGGGGAGGGAGCGTCTCGCGCACGCCGAGCCAGCGGGCGACGAGAGTGAGGGTGGTGCCTTGCAGCAGCACGCTCGTCAGCACGATGAAAAAGACGATGTTGAACAGGGTCTGCGCCTGCGGCACCCCCGCCAGCAGCGGGAAGGTGGCGAGGACGATGGGCACCGCCCCGCGCAGACCGACCCACGCCACCATCGTCTTCTCGTTGAGGGGCATCCGCGCCCGCGCGAGGCTGACATACACGCTGACGGGCCGCGCCACGAAGACGAGCACGAGCGCGCACGCGAGCGCCAGCCCGGCGGTCGGCACCAGCTCGCGCGGGTTGACGAGCAGCCCCAGCGTGAGGAACATCCCCACCTGCATCAGCCACGCCAGCCCATCGTGGAAGGACAGCAGGCTGCGCTTGTGGATGAAGTCGGCGTTGCCGAGGATGACGCCCGCGATGTAGATGGCGAGAAAGCCGCTGCCGCCCACCACCGCCGTCCCGCTGAAGATCGTCAGGGCGAGCGCGAGGCTCAGGACCGAGTACAGCCCCTCGAACTGGAGCTGCACCCGGTTCAGAATCCACAGCGCCGCCCGCCCCAGTACCACACCGAGGACGGCCCCCAGCACCATCTCCTGAAGGAAGAGGGGCACGATGTCCAGCACGCCGAGGTCCGGCTCCGAGATCAGCTCGATGATGCCCACCGTGAGGAAGACGGCCATCGGGTCGTTGCCGCCCGACTCGAACTCCAGCAGGGGGTCGATGTCGCCCTTGAGACCCAGGTTGCGTTCCTTGAGGACCGAGAACACCGCCGAGGCGTCCGTGCTGCTCACGATGGCTCCCAGCAGCCAGGCGTCCAACCACGGAAAGCCGAAGGCGTAGTGGGTAAAGGCGGCCATCACTCCCGCCGTGACGAGCACGCCGAGCGTCGCCAGGCTCAGCCCCCGCTTCACGACCGGGCGGGTGATCTGCCAGTTGGTGACGAGGCCGCCCTGAAATAGGATGAAGCACAGCGCCAGCGTGCCCAGCGCCTGCGAGAGCCGGTAGTCGGAGAACTGGATGCCCAGCCCGTCCGACCCGGCGGCCATGCCCACCCCCAGGAAGAGCAGCAGCCCCGGCACCCCCAGCCGCCCGCCCAGCCGACTCACGACGAGGCTGACGATGAGCAGCACGCCCGCCGCGAGGAGGTACAGCTCGGCGTGGACCTCAGCCATGCGGGAGGTCCGTGGGCGGGTGCAGGGTGGGAGGGCCGCCAGCAGCCAGCGGCCAGCGGCCAGCGGAGGACCGGTGGGGTCGTCTTCTAAAGAGAAGGTTGTGAGTGATCGCCGCGCCGCCCGTGCCCTCGCCCATGTCGGTATCGTCGCACAGGGCCGCAAGTTGAATTTGGTGCCCTGCTGAGTAGGCGGAGTGAGCCGGACCAAAGGGCGAAGGCTCAGGCAGGGCTTCCTTCTCATCGCTCATTCCTTATCCCTGCCCTTCCCGGCTTGACCCCCCACCCCCCGCCCGCTACCCTGACCCCATGACGCCCCGTGCCGGTACACCTTCGCCCTTTAGGGCGGGCGGGGCCGCGCTGACCTGACACCGGGTCGAGCGTCCGTTCCCGCCGCGTGCTGTACGTGGCGGGTTTTCTTTTTGCCCCCAGGAGACCCCATGAGAGAAGAAGCCCTGCAAGCCATCCAGGACGCCCCCGACCTCGACGCCCTGCAAGCCGTCAAGACCCGCTATGTGGGCAAGAGCGGCCTCGTCACACGGGAACTCGGGTCGCTGGGCAAGCTCCCCCCCGAGGAGCGCAAGAGCCGGGGCGCGGAGATCAACGCCGTGCGGCAGGCCGTCGACGCGGCGCTGACGGAGCGCGAGGCCGTCCTCAAACGTGCCGCCCTCGACGCCCGGCTCGCCTCGGAGGCCATTGACGTGACGTTGCCCGGTCTGCCCCTTCCGGCGGGCGGGCTGCACCCCATCAGCCGCGTGTATGACGATCTCATCTCCATCTATGAGCGGCTGGGCTACGCGGTCGTCGAGGGGCCGGAGGTCGAGGACGAGCACCACAACTTCGAGGCGCTGAACGTGCCGTGGTATCACCCCGCCCGCGACCTGCAAGACACCTTCTGGCTGGAGGACGGGCGGCTGCTGCGGACCCATACCAGCCCCATGCAGGTGCGCTACATGGTGGACCACGAGCCGCCCATGAGGATCGTCGTGCGCGGCAAGGTCTACCGCTACGAGGCGACCGACGCCACCCACGAGGCGATGTTCCACCAGCTTGAGGGTCTGGTGGTGGGCGACGGCATCAGCATGGCCGACCTCAAGGGCACGGTCGCGGAGATGGCACGCGGGCTGTACGGCCCCTCTGCCAAAGTACGTTTCCAGCCGAGCTATTACCCCTTCGTGGAGCCGGGGGCCGACTTCGCCGTGTGGTGGCACAACCCGCGCGGCGAGAGCAAGTGGCTGGAACTCGGTGGCTGCGGCATGGTCCACCCCAACGTCTTCAAGGCCGTAGACGACCTGCGGGAACAGCAGGGTAAGCCACGTGTGTACGAGGGCAAGACGGGCTTCGCCTTCGGGTTGGGGCCGGAGCGCATCGCCATGCTGAAGTACGGCATTCCCGATATTCGCTACTTCTACGCGAACGACCCGAGGGTGATCGGGCAGTTCAGGGGGGAGTTGGGTTGAGAGGAAAAGTCAAGCCTGTACTTCGGCTCAATCTAATAAGACTTCCGAACAGAGTTGCTAGTTGCTTTTGCTATCAGCTTTGCCGCCTCACGACGCTCAACCCCTGCCACCTCCTGAATTGCACGAGATAGCGAAAACAAACCAAACCCGCCAATATAGAATGCGTGGAGGATTGCAGTTGAAAGATCAGCACCTTCTGCTAGTTGAGGCCTCAGATGCTGTGCGGCTGCTTCTTGTTCGAGCCTCCAGTTAATGCCCATATTCCAGTTTAAGCCTTCAACCGTGGTCGAGGTTCAAGTTGAGATGAATGCTGGAAGGGCTGCCATGCCCGTTCACCCCCTCCCAGCCTCCCCCCTCAAGGGGGAGGGGCTAAAGATTTTTTCGGGCTTCCAAGACCTGCTGTATTCGGTGCAGAACGCCGGGCAAGTTGTTTCTGACTTCGTTGTTCCAGAAGCGCAGCGTTTGAAAGCCGTATTCGGCCATGTCCGCGTCGCGTTCCTGGTCCGTTTGGCTGTTCAGGTGTTGGCTGCCGTCAAGTTCGATGACAAGGGCACGTTCGTAGCACACGAAGTCGGCCACGTAACGGCCCATTGGTTCTTGACGGCGAAACGTGACGCCCAATCGTCTGCTTCGTAGATGCCGCCACAACAGCACTTCCTCCGGCGTCATTCGTTGACGCAACGACCGTGCCACTTCTGCGGAGGGGCTTGTTCTAGACCAATGTTCGGACACATACCAACCTAACGCCCCGCCGCTTTTTTCTCCTCCCCCTTGAGGGGGGAGGCCGGGAGGGGGTGAACGGGCAGAGCCACCCTTCCCACGTTTGTCTCAACTCCCCTCCCTTCCGAGGTTCCCATGAAACTCCCCCACTCCTGGCTCCAAGAACTCCTCCCCGGCCTTCCCCCCGCCCCCGAACTCGAACCCATCCTCGCCAATCTCGGCCTGCCACTGGAAGGAATTGAGGAAGCTCCTGCTCCCGCCGAGGGTGTCCTCCTCGCCGCCGTGACTGCCGCCGATCCCATCGAGGGGACGCAACTCACGCGGCTCTCGCTCGATGTGGGGCCGCACGGTTCGCGCACCATCGCCTCCGGTGCTCCCAATGCGGTTGGCCTTCGTCCCGGCACGATGGTCGCTCTCGTCACGCCGGGCACAACGCTAGGCGGCGTGGAGTACGGCGTCCGGCAGATGCAGGGCGTGGAGTCGTGGGGCATGGCCGCGAGCGCGAAGGAACTCGGAATTGGCGAGAGCGGCGCGGGCATCATGCTGTTCCCGGCGGGGACGGCGGCACCCGGCACACCGATGCGTGACCTCTGGCCCGCCGACCTCGTGCTGGACGTGGAGGTGACGCCCAACCGCGCCGACGTGCTCAGCATCCTCGGCCTCGCGCGGGACCTCGCGGCGTTCCTGCGGCTGGAGCTGAGGGAGCCGGAGACCGGACCGCAGGCGAGCGGTGAAGGTGAAATCCGCGTCTCCCTGCCCCCGCGCGGCGTGACGCTGGAGCGTGACCCGTCGCGCAAGATTCGCCCCGGCTGCGACCACTTCGCGGCCCGCACGGTGAGCGGCGTGCGGAACGGCCCCTCGCCCCTGTGGATGCAGCGCCGCCTCACCCTCGCCGGGATGCGGCCCATCGACCTCATCGTGGACGCGAGCAACTACGTGATGCTCGAACTCGGCCAGCCGACCGCGCTGTACGACCGCCGGGACGTGGCGGACGACCAGATCATCGTCTCCTTCGGCTTGCGTCAGGGCGAGACGGTGCGCGACCTGCTCGGCAGCGAGCACACGGTCGGGCCGGAAGACCTCCTCATCCGTGACGGGCACGAGGTGGCGATTCCCAGTGTGGCGGAGGCGTTCGCCACGGCGGGCCAGCCGAAGGAGGGTCAGGGCGTCCTCGGCATCGCGGGCATCATGGGCGGCGACCACGGGCACGTCCGGGCAGACACGACGGACGTGGTGATCGAGTCCGCGCACTTCGACCCCGTGCTGCTGCGGCGCACGAGCACCCGCCTGGGCCTGAAGACCGACGCCGTGTACCGCTACGAACGCGGCGTGGACCCTACGCTCGCCCCGCGCGGCGCGGACCGGGTGGCGGGCCTCCTCGCGCAGTACGGCGGCGGCACCCCCCACCCCGGCGCGACCGTCGTGGGCACGCCCGAACTGCCCGGCGTCATCGAGGCGACGGGCGACCAGATTCGCGCGCTCCTCGGCATGGAGGTCGGCACGGGCGAGATGGCGGACCTCCTGGGTCGCCTCGGCTGCCGCGCCCTGCGGGACGGCGACCGCCTCACCGTCACCCCGCCCTCGTGGCGCGTGGATATGACGATCTGGCAGGACCTCGCGGAGGAGGTGGCTCGGCTGCACGGCTACGCCGACCTCCCCGAGACGCTGCCCACCCTGCGCGTCCACGAGAGCAACCTCGGGGCCGAGAGAGAGAGCCTGGCCCGCACCACCCTCCGCCGCACCCTGAGCGGCCTCGGCTTTCAGGAGGTCGTCACCTATACCTTCACCAACGACGAGGAGGCGGGGAAGGCGCGGAGCGAGACACCCACCGTCCGCCTCCGCAACCCGCTCAGCAACGACCGGACCGGGATGCGGACGGCCCTGTATCCCAGCCTCCTCAAAGCCGCCGGGGCGCACAAGGGGGGCGAGCGGGTCCTCCTCTTCGAGATCGGGCGCGTCTTTCCGGCGCGTGGGGAGACCGAACGACTCGGCCTGCTGATGCGCGGTCCCCTCGCGGCGAACACGTACCAGCCGGGCGTGGCGGGGTCCTTCTCCGCCTTCCGGGGGCTGGTGGAGGCGCTGGCCCAGACGCTCGGCGCGGGGCTGGAGCTTCGGCAACTGCGCGGGGAGGCGGTGCCGCCGGCCCTCCATCCCGGCATTGCTGGGGAAGTGGTGTGGAACGGCGAGAGCGTCGGCTGGCTAGGAGCCGTCCACCCGGAGATCGCGGGGGAGTTCGGGCTGAAGGGCGACACCTTCCTGCTGGAGGCCGCGCTCCCGCTGCCGGGCCGGGCGTGGGCCTTCCGCGACCCCAGCCGCGCCCCCGCCGCGTGGCGTGACCTCGCGGTGATCGCGCCGCAGACGGTGAGTTACGGGGAAATCGCCGCCCTGCTCCGGCGTGAGGCGGGCGAAGGGCTGGAGAGCGTGGAGCCGTTCGATGTGTACGTGGGTGCCCCCATCCCCGAGGGGCAGCGCAGCGTCGCCGTGCGCCTCGTCTTCCGGGGCCAGCGGACGCTCACCGACGCCGAGGTGGACCCGGTGATGGAGCGGCTGATCGGCGCGGTGCGGGCGCAGGGGTGGAATATTCGGGAGAAGTGAGGGGGCGAGGAGGTGAAAGTTAGGGGTTGAGGCCGAGCAGGAACGCTTTTACTCCTCCCCCCTTGCGGGGGAGGCCGGGTGGGGGGTGGTAGGCGTCAGCCTGCCCTCTCGCCATGCCTGAACCATCGCCCGAATCAATGCCCCACTCAATTCCATGTCGTCAGGGAGATTGTCTGGGGCAAACCACGCCGCGCCGTCGATCTCGCCCGCCTGCATCGTCAATTCGCCTGTCACCCCTTCCGCCCGGTAGAGGACGCTGATGTTGTGGATGGGGTCGCCGTTCGGGTAGGTGAAGTGGTACTGGGGTCCGGCGAAGAGGTGGAGCAGTTCCAGCGTCCCCGACCTCAATCCCGTTTCCTCCAACAGTTCCCGCTGCGCGCACGCCCCGAAGCTCTCTCCGGGTTCCAGCCCGCCGCCGGGTAGCGTCCAGCGGTCGCCGTCGCCGTGTTGCAGCAGCAGGAGGCGGCCCCGCCCGTCCGTCACGAGTACGTTCGCGCCGGGCGAGAAGAGTGGACGCGGCCCGACCACCTTCCTCAACGCGGCCATGTGGTTCCCGAGGGGCGGCGACTCCGGGAAGGGGAGAAGGGGCAGGGGCGGCAGGCCCACGCAGGCGCGCAGAATGTTCATGTTGGCGCGGTTGATATTGCTGCTCAGCGGCGGCAGACCGTCAAGTTCAAACCACGCGAGGTCCAGCGTCTCCCCGCTGTCGTCCGGTGCCGCGTGCGCGAGGGCCGAGGCGCGCAGCGTGCCGTGCGCCCGTGTCCCGACGAGGTAAATCTCGTGCCCGTTCGGGTAGCGGTGGTAGAACTCAGGACCGCTGACCAGCCCCTCTTCCAGCGGCAAGAGTGCGAGGTTCGGGCAGGTCAGGCCCGTTTCCTCCAGCAACTCCCGGTGGGCGGCGGTCAGGAAATCTTCGCCGGGTTCGAGACCACCCCCCACCACGCCCCACAGCCCGTCATCCCCCCGCTTCTGGAGGAGAATCCGCCCCGCCTCGTCCTGAATCAGCACGCTGACCCCGACCGAGACGAGGAGCGCCGCTCCCCACAGGGCACGCACCTCGGACAGATAGGACATGGGCCGTACTCTAGCCGCCGGACACGCCTAGCATGGACCCATGACCGACCTCCGCGACGCCGAGCAGGCCACCGAGGCCCAGGAGACGCCCACGCCGACGCCCGAGTGGGGCTTCGAGACGACCGCCGTGCAGACGGGCATTCCGCGCGGGCTGGGGCAGACGGTCGGCATCCCCGTCCACCAGGCCGCCGCCTTCCAGTTCGAGACGCTGGAGCAGGCGCAGGAGGAGTTCCAGCTCAATCAGGGTTTGAGTTATGCCCGGTTGCAGAATCCAACGGTCCGCGCGCTGGAGGAACGGATCACGGCGCTGGAACGCGGCACGGCGACCGTCGCCCTCGCCAGCGGGCAGGCGGCGACCCTCACGGCGATCATGAGCGTGTGCCGGACCGGGGATCACGTCGTCTCCACGGGCAGCCTCTTCGGAGGCAGCGCGGGCCTGCTGAACAACATCCTCCCGCTGATGGGCCTCACGGCCACGATCACCGAGAACACGCCGGAAGCCATTGAGGCGGCCATGCGGGAGAACACGCGCCTCGTGTGGGCCGAGACCATCGGCAATCCCGCCGGGGACGTGCCCGACCTCGGGGCTTACGCGGCCATCGCGCACGAACGGGGGGCGCTGCTCGGCATCGACAACACCTGGGGCGGCGTCGGCTACCTGTGCCGTCCGCTGGAGTCCGGCGCGGACATCGTGACCCACTCGCTGACGAAGTGGGCGGGCGGCCACGGCAGCGTGATGGGCGGCAGCGTCACCGTGGGGAACCGACACGACCTGACCCGCAATCCGATCTATACCGAGGGCGGCGAGAACAGCATTCTGGGCGTGCGCGGTGAACAGGCCCTCGCGTGGCGGCAGCGGTGGTTCGGTGCCCACCAACTCGGGATGACGCTCGCCCCACAGAACGCCTTCCTCATCGCGCAGGGGCTGGAGACGCTGGCGCTGCGGCTGGCCCGCGAGTCAGAGACGGCGCTGGCCCTCGCCTCGTGGCTGGAGACTCACCCGCGCGTCGGTCGCGTCTCGTACCCTGGCCTGCCTGGCAGTGCCCACCACACCCTCGCCCGCAAGTACCTGCGCGGCGGCTTCGGGGCCGTCCTGACCTTCGAGGTGGAGGACCCCGCCGCCTTCCTCGCCCGGCTGTGCGTCCTCCGCATCGCCCCCAACCTCGGGGACAGCCGCACCCTCGTCGTCCACCCCTGGACCACCACCCACGGACGGATGCCCGAAGCCGCCCGCCGCGCCGCTGGCGTTACGCCCCGCACCATCCGCATGAGCGTGGGCGTGGAGGATGTGGAGGATTTGCGCGCGGATATCGAGCAGGCGTTGGGGTGATCTCACTCCCTCTCCCCCGGTGGGAGAGGGTTGGGGTGAGGGGGCGTGTGACCGACTCAGGCATTACTCAGGGGCTTTGACTTCCCTGCCGTCCCGGATGCCCGGCCCGCTCACCCCCTCCCAGCCTCCCCCCTCAAGGGGGAGGAGCTAACCCCTACTCCCCCACGCTCCCCTCACTCCTCGGAACCAGCGTGTAAGGCGTGGCCTGTGGTGCCAGTTCACCGCTGAGGCGCAGCAGCAGGGCGTGGGCGGGCAACTCGGCGCTCGCGTATTGCTGCCGCTGAGAGGGGTCGGCGAGGCGGCGGGCGTCCTGGCGCAGGTCCTCCACGGTGCCCGTCAGCCGCAGGTTGAACATGTCGTAGGGGAGGGCGAAGGTGAGCCGCCCGTCCGCACCGGGCCGCGCGAGGTCGAAGGCCAGCACGAGGGGGTTGGCTCCCTGCGCCGAGTCGAGCGGCGGCGAACGCAGGACGCTCACGAGGGCGTATACGTCGTCCGGCGTCCCCTCCACCCGCAAGGTGTGGGTGCTGGACAACACCGTGCCGCTCCACCGCGCGCTGTACGGTGCCCGCACTCCCAACTCCCGCGCCAGTCCCGTCAGCGCGAGGCTGTAGAGGTTATAGGCGTCCACGGGCTGCGCGGGCGTCCCCAGCCGCAGGGCCACGTCGCCGACCTGCAACTCGGGGTTGACCCAGCCGCGCACCCGCACGCTCAGCCCGGCGTTCAGCAGCGACCGCGCCAGCGTGCCCGCGTCCAGATAAACCTGCCCGCTGCCGTAGTCGCGCACGAGCGAGCGGCGCACGTAGGGTTCCAGCTCGCCCTGCTCCTCCCCGGTCTCCACCGCCACCGGGGCGGCGACCCCCGGAAAGGTGAGGATGGGCCGGGTCGGGGTGCCCGAGACGCCCACTCCCGCCCGCAGCAGCTCGGCCCGCAGGCTGCCCGTGTCCAGGTAAGTGAAGGGTCCGGCGGGGAGCGTGTAGCCCCCCGGCTGATAGCCCTGCACCTGCGCCAGCCCCCGCGATACGGTGGTCGCTGTCAGGAAGACCGCGCCGCCCAGCACGGTGCCCAGCATCGTCGTTCGCGCCACGGTCGGCAGAAGGTAGACCCCGGCCAGCCCCCGGCTCACCCGCTCCGGCTCACCGAGTTCGCGCAGGGCCTGACGGGTGGCGGCCTCCGCGCTCAGGCCCGCCAGCGAAAGCTCGCGGCGGCGGGCGTCCAGGTGCCCGCGCAACTCAGCCTCGACCTCGTGCCGTTTGCGGCCCCACAGCCCACGGGTCGCGCGCCTCAAATACAGCCGTTCACCCTCGTCCCTCATAACGCCTCCCCAAAGCCTGAAGATGTGCGCTGAACGTCCGAAAGTCCTCCCGTTTGCGGGCCAGCAGCCGAAGGCCGTCCTCGGTGAGCCAGTAGTACTTGACGGGCGCGCCCCCACGCGGCGCGGGCCGGAACTCCCCCTCCACCGCCCCCGCCCCCTCCAGCCGGTGCAGCGCCGGGTAGAGGCTCCCCACCCGCAGGTCGAAGTACCCGTCCGTCTCCACCTGCGCCTGCTTGCTGATCTCCAGCCCGTACATCGGCCCGCCCTCCAGGATGGAGAGCAGGATCAGGTCGAGGTGCCCCTTCAGCAGGTTTGGCTCCATAAGCACGTCCTTTGAGTAGAGGTATCGTTTGGCTATATCGTTATCCGATAGATGGGTGCGGTGTGTGATCCGGCTCGCAAAAATCCGTCATTCCCGCTTCATCCTTTGGGGAAGAGGAACGCCTGATCGGTGGTCAAGCGCCCCTTCCCGCGCCCGCTCAGAGCCAGGGCTTCTGCCCCATCACATATTCCCGGTAGAAGTCGCCGTCCGACTTCGTGAGGTAGAGGACGCCCTCTACCAAACCGAGCAGGCCGATGGCCCCGCTCACCAACCCCGCCAGTGGCAAGGTAATGAACAGGCCCAGCCCAAGTGTCAGCAGACCGATCAGGAAGGCCAGCACCCAGACGCCGAGATTGACACCCAGCATGATCAGGCCCGGTGTATTCATGCCCAGGTAGAACTTGTGGACGCCCAGGCCGCCCAGCACGATGGCGAGCAGCCCCGCGACGAGCCTCTTCTGCGCGATGTCGGCGGGCACGTTGGACGGGAGGGAGGACGGCGTGTGGACCGGCTGCGGCCAGTCCCGCACGGGGTCGGAGGGTCGGGAGACAATCTGCGGCCCGCTGGAAACGGTCGGGTTCTTTGCCGTGCCACCCGTCGCGCGGGCGATCCAATCGTCGGCGTCCTTGTCGGTGAGTCGCGGTGTGGTGGGAGCTGGGGCGGGCTGGGGTCGGGGCGCGTCCGGGATGCGGAGGTCCCCGTCCTCCCGAAGGGGCACGGGGGTGGGCTGGGGGCGATTCGCCTCGGAACTACGCAGGTCGCCCGCCGCCTGAGTGGGGGTCGGTGGGGTGACGGGCTGTGGCGTCGGCTCGGCGCGCAGCACCTCGTCCACCCAGGAGGGGACGGCGGGCTTGGGGGCGGGTTCACCGCCGGGGGTCTGGTCCTCGGGCTTGGTCATGCTGAATAGTACGTGCCGGGATGCGGGGCGGTTGCGTCGGCAGGACGAACACCCAGCGCCTCCCGCACCTGCTCCACCCGTTCCGCGATAGAACCGCGCACCGTCCGGTAGGAGATGCCCCGCGTCCCCAAATCTTGCCTGATGAACGCCTGCTGCACCTCGCGCACACTCGTATTGGCCCGCCAGCCGTCCTGCTCGTGGGGCAGGTCGTCCGCGCAGAGGAACGTGTGGGCGTAGCGCGCCCGGCAGGCATCCGCGAGGGCGTGCAGCTCCGGCAGGGCGGTCCCCGTCAGGAGGTACGACCACATCAACGTCGTGGCGGCGTGGGTGTCCACGAAGAGGAAGCGGTGCATCCCCGGCGCGCGGGCCGCCTCGTCCTCCAGCGCCCGGTGGCCGTGGGCGATCTCCAGGAAGTGTTTGGGCGTCAGCCGTCCGCCCTCGCGCTCATACACGTCCCGCCCGTACTCGCGGACCCAGCCCGTGCCGAACGCCTCACCCAGCGCCCGCGTCAATGTGCTCTTGCCCGTACTCTCCGCGCCCAGCAGGACCACCCGTTCCAGAAAATGCGCGTACACCACGGGGTCGAGGTAAGCCCGGTGCCCGTGAACGTCCGCCCGCAGCCGCGTCCCGCTGATCGGCACGGCGAGGCGGGGCAGGTCCGCGCAGACATGCACCGCCCCCAACTCGGCGGCGAGCGCGTCCCCGTAGGTCTCGCTCGTGAATACCACGTCGGGCCGCACGTCCCAGCTCTCCAGCGTGGCCTGCACGTAGGCGCGGTGGGTGGCGTCCGGCTCGTCGTTTGGTGGTGGATTCGGCGCGTCGGGCAGGAGGTGGAGGGTCGGGAACAGCCGCGCCGGGTACAGCTCACGCACCCAGCCCCGGCGCACGGGCGAGGGCATGGCCGGGAAGTCAGGACGGGAGTAGACCCACACGCTCACCCGGTCGCACTCGGCCAGCGCCCGCTCGATCAGCCCCATGTGGCCCCGGTGCAGCGGCGCGAACTTGCCGATGACCAAGCCATGCCCGAAGCGGGAGGCCAGCTCAGGCAAAGGCGACCGCGCGCGCCTCGTCGCGCCGCCACACCCGCCAGCCGTACACGCTCATGGCCGCCAGCACGAATTGCAGGGCGAACAGCACCCAGTACCCCGTGTGCCAGAAGTACACCGCCTGCACCGCGTTGACCGCGATCCACACGGGCCACGCCCACGCCCAGCGCCGCGTCGTCCCGAAGTTCGCCACCAGCGCCAGCGTCACCGCCGCGAACTGCACCCCGTTCCACGCCTGCGAGAAGTCCGTCACCGCCACCGTGTACGCGAAGATCAGGAGGCTCGCCGCCCACGTCACCCCGTACCACGCCCGCTCGTTGAACCGGATTTCGCCGCGTGCTCGCCGTGCCTCCAAGTGCCACAGGTACAGCCCGTGGACGCCGAACAGCAGATACGTCACCTGTAGCCCCGCCAGCATCCACTGACCGCCGCCCAGAAACAGCAGGAAGTAGGGGAGAAGCGAGGCGTTGCTCCAGTGCCAGTACGTCGGCGACTTGGAGAACAGGTAATACAGGCTGACGAGGACGCACAGGCCGCCCGTGAGGTCGAGAACGAGGGTGGGAATGGGGAGGGAGAAGAGGGTCATAATGTTACCTCACTGCGGCGTTATTCCTCCTCGTCGTCACCTTCGAAGGAAGGATAGGAGCCGAATTGTCCATTGGAGCTATCGCGTAGTAATCTGGGGTCGCCTGCCGAGTACTCCGATTTCTCGGCGGTGTCTGTTGGATAATAAGTGTTAAGTATCCGGCGAGGACTATACTTCCTCAATACCTGATATATCTTGATGTATTTTTCGACTCCTCCGCGCTGTGTTCCTCCTAATCCTGAACCACTGTTGTTATACACTTTGAAATGTAGCTCAACTCTATTATGGAACGTCAAAATTTCTTCAGCTATGCAATAGTAGTTTGCTTGGTCGAGAACATTGTCTGAATTATTTTTAATTAAAGTTCGCTTTGCGATAAATTTGGCGATGCAGAATGCATACAGCCATGCTTCATGCCATGAGGTAGCAGTATATCTACCACCACCCTCATAGGACGAGTTACGCATGCCCTTTCTAAATACAACTTCTCTTTCTACTACTAAGAATTCTCTATTACTACCAGCGATCTTTAAAACTCTTTCGTACATAATTTGTATAGCATATTCCCAAACGTCTGAGTCCTGAAAAATCACGGGATAACAATTGTGAGTAATTGAATCTTTAAAGAACAACAACCTTCCTTTCTTGTGGGAGAAAACAAGGATGGTGCCCCCCTTTAATATGTCATGCGACCAAGCATTCTCCGTCACCAAAATGCATGGTAGATATTCACCATCAATTATTGCGAATCTAAAACGTACTTCGCCGTTCCCTATTATTACATGTTTTGAAATTTGATACGTATGCATGGTCGATCACATTCTATATCCTGTTACGTATTTCATCCAACGTATCCCGCACCAGCAGCTCCCCATCCCTATACACCGTTCGCATCAGGCTGCCCGGAAAGTCGGTGTCGAAGGTCCTGTACTGCCGCGTCACCATTCGCCCATTCTCCATCACGAGGTCGAGTACGCCGTCCTTGCTGCGCTTGCCGGGGTCGGTCACGGGGTCCTTGTAGATGCCCCGGTACTCGCCGCCCACCACGCCCGCGCTGGCCTTGTAGGCGAATCTCTGCGTGTCGCGGTCCACCTTCTGCAAGAGCGCCCCGCCCATGCCGAAGGCGACGTTCTCGGCGGAAAAGCCGTCCACCCGCAGGTTGTCGAGAATCTGGCGGATGGTCGTCTCGTCGATGCCGTCACCCTGAATCACCCGGACGTGGTTGAGGACGCGGAAGCCCTTGCCGTTCGTGGTCGTGCCGTACTTGGCGGCCAGCGCATTCACGGCGAGGCGCACCATCGCGGGCGGGTCGCCGGAGTCGGGCCGGACGACGAGGGTCGCGCCGCTCTCCTCGACCTCGCGCCGCAGCGTCTCGCCCCAGTGAACGTTGATCGCGTGCTTCAGGTCGTAACTGTCGCTCACGACGGCGAAGATGCCGCCCGGCTTCCCGAACTGCCGGACCATGTTGCGGTACGCCTCGACCTCGTTCGGCTGCCCCCAGCTCGTGACCGTGGAATGCTCGGCGGCGGGGATGGAGAAGCCCGCCACGTCCGCCCCGTAGTGGTTGCGCCCGACCCGCAGCGCCTCCAGCGTGTCGCTTCCCAGGAAGTTGACGAGGTGGGCCAGCCCACCCAGCCCTGCGCTCTCGCGGCTGCTCACCCCGCGCGAGCCGAAGTCGTGCAGCTTGAAGGGCAGTTCCTCGGCGGCGCGGTCGCTCGTCGCCTCCAGCGCCCCACGAATGATCTCGCGCAGGTGGTAGCTCTGGGTGCAGACGGTGGTGGGATACCACGTTCGCATCAGCATCGTCTCGAACCAGCCCACCAGCCACGGCAACTCGGGGTCGGTGTTCGTCACGCTCATCAGGACGTTGTGGATGGGCACGAGCGTTCCCTCCGGCACGGCGCGAATCTCCAGCGGCAGCCGCCCGCCGTGAACGTCCACCACCCGCAGCCACCCCTCGTAGGGGAAGGGTTCGCCATGCGCCTCGATGAGGGTCCGCGCCTCCTCCACGTTCTCGCGCGTCACCCGCCGCGTCAGGTAACGGTCGAGGAGGTACTGGAGGCCGAAGAAGCGCGTCACCGGGTAGCGCCCGCCCCGCGACTCCAGATAGGAGAACAGCCGCGTCGTGCCCGCCGGATACTGGAGGAAGTGGCTGCTCTTGTACGAATCGGTGTCGAGGATGAGGTTCTGGTCGTTGAGCAGGGTCATGGGGAGGCTCCTGGGGGCGGGGAAGGGTCGCCCTCTCTATGACTCATAATTGCTCTTTCTAATTATGAGTTTAGTGAGCATAAGAGTGTTTTGCTCTCTACTCTCGTGGGAAAGGACCGGGGTGAGGGGGCGTGTGACTGACACCAGGGCTGGGAAGATGCCTTCGCCTTACTTGTTGGCCTTGCGACGCTAGACCCGTTCACCCCCTCCCAGCCTCCCCCCTCAACGGGGAGGAGCTAAAAAGCTCAAGCTCTAGCCTCCTTTCTCCCTCCCTCCTTGTGGGGGACTCGAAGAGCTGCTCGCAGAGGGTCGGGGAGGGGGGTGACGAGCACCGCTCGTCCTCTTGCCAGACAGCAAAAATGCTCCTTTTGCCCGATATGCAATTCATCTCAGACGTTCAAAAGAGGGAGCTTTGAATGCCGTGTCTGGCAGTAGTTTCTAACGTAAACCACGGGTATGTCTTCTCTAACAAGAGACCATCCACCCCCACTTACCCCCGCATCAAAAAATGTTCGATGATCGCGTGGTGGTCCTCGAAGAAGAGTTCGGGCTGGTTCAGGGCCTCGGAAAGCGGGAGCCAGAAGGCGTCGGCGGCGTCGCTGGCGGCACGCAGGACGGGCAGTTGGCCGATGCCGAGGTCGAAGTGGTAGGCGTGGGTGACGGTGCGCCCGCGCTGGCTGCGGTCGGGGTAGTCGAAGACGGCCTGGGCACGCAGGGCCGCCGCGAGGTTCACGCCCTCACCCAGCCCGGTTTCCTCGTGGACCTCGCGCACGGCGCATTCGAGCAACGTCTCGTCCTGCTCCAGAAAGCCGCCCGGTATGGCGAGCCGCCCGCGCCCCGGCATCCCCGCCCGCCGCACGACGAGGACATGCCCGCTGCGGGTGACGACGCCATCGGTGGTCACGAACACGGGGGGGAAGGGCGCGTCCTTCCACGCGGCGCGGTACTCGCGCAGGTAGTCGTACTCGGCGCGCAGCTCGGCGTACTCGGGCGTCTGCCGGAACGTGTCGAGGAAGGCGTGGACGGCGGGCGGCACCATGCCCATCACGTCCTCCAGTCGATCCTCGAAATACGCCTTGCGAACGTCGGTCGCGCTCAGGGGGCTGACGACGTGGGTGGGGATGAACTCCCAGGCGGGAAAGGAGCGCAGGTAGTAGCTGCTCTCGTCCTTGATGTGCCCGATGAGCGCCACGTCGCTGCTGCCGCGCGTATGTTCGGCCACGCCGCGCTGCACGTCGCTGAGCCACAGCCCCTCGTTGTAGAAGTAGTCGCGCACGTGGACGAAGAGCAGGCGGCTGCGCGGAATGCCCGCCTCCCCCAGCATCGCCGTGATGACGTTCTGCCGTTCCTCGGCGGTGAAGGGATTTTTCGTGTTGCGGGCGGCGCGGGCGCTGCCGATGACCACGATCAGCTTCTGCACGCTCCGCAACGCCTCCAGCATGACGAGGAGGTGGGCCTCGTGCGGCGGCTCGAAACGCCCGATGTACACGCCGAACGTGCGTTTGCGCCGGGCGGGCGGGGGAGCGGCGAGGGCAGGGTCGAACGATGCGGTCATGTCCTCACAATGCGTCCGGGGCAGGATGTGAAGGGTGAGGGGTGAGGAGCGGAAGGTTGACCACCGGGGTCGCTGAAGGCGTACTGTGCGCGTGTGCCCACATTCACCCTGTCCGTCGCGGCCCTCCTCCTGACCGTCAGCCTCGGGGCCGCTCAGGCCGGGGGAGGAGCCGCGCCCGTGACCCCGGCGAACGCGCAGGTGCAGGCCGCCACGCCCACCGCCGTCGCCGCCGCATTGCGCGAGGCCGGATACGCCGTTACGGTCAACCCGGTCGACACCGACGAGGACCCCAGCCTGAGTGTGAAGGCGGGCAACTACGAACTCGACGTGTGGTTCAGCGGCTGCCGGGGAACGTCCTGCGACCGCGTGACCGCGAGCACGAGCTGGGACTACGAGGACGACGCGGGGAGCCTCGACACCGACCTCGCCAACGAGTGGAACAGCAACTACTTCACGCAGGCGTACGTCTACGAGGGCAGCTACTACCTCGACAGCACCCTGACCCTGCGCGGCGGCTACACGAAGGCGGCCCTGGGGGCGTGGATGGAGGACTACCTCGGCGACGTGGAGGACTTCGAGGCCGAGTTGCCGGGAGGAGAGGAGTGAGGACTGAGGGGTTGGGGATGAGGGCTGGGGCTGGAGCTGCTGACTGCTGACCGCCCTAGATCACCCCACCGTACCTGTCCCGGTACACCACATACGCCAGCCCCAGCGTGGCGAGCGTGCTGACCAGACTGCTCAGGCCGTAGCTGATCAGCGGCAACGTCACGCCCGTCAGCGGCAGCAGGCCGAGCGCCGCGCCGACGTTCTCCAGCACCTGCGCGCCGATCTGGCCCAGCACGCCCGCGAAGAGAATCTGGTCCTGAAGCCGGGGCGACTCGGCGGCCATGCCCGACAGCCGCCAGAACAGCGCCCCGTACAGCACGAGGACGGCGAGCGCGCCGATCAGCCCCTGCTCCTCCGCCCACGAGGAAAAGGCGAAGTCGGTGTGCGCCTCCGGCAGAAAGCCGTTGTGCGACTGGCTCCCCTGCTTGTACCCCTTGCCCTGCACCCCGCCCGACCCGACGGCGATGGTGCTCTGGATGACCTGATACCCCGCCCCGCGCGGCTCCTGGTAGGGATCGAGGAAGATCGTCAGCCGCTTTTGCTGGTACGGCTCCAGCCGGGGATAGACCGCCGTGGGAAAGACGACCGCCAGCGCCACCACCGCGACGAGCGCGTGCCACCACGGGATGCGGGCGGCGAGCATCATCACCCCGAACATGATGCCGAAGACGAGCGCCCCCCCGAAGTCCTGCAAGATCACAAGGGCGAGGGCGGGCAGGAAGACGGCGAAGGCCGCGAGGTACGTCTTCACTCCCTGATAGCCCTGCCGCAGCACCACGGGCAGGAGCAGGATCAGGGCGAACTTCAGGAGTTCGAGCGGCTGAAATTGCAGCGGCCCGACCACGATCCAGTTCTGCTGGCCGTTGACCTCCTTCCCGATGACGAAGGTACTCGCCTGGAGCAGCAGCGCCCCCGCGAAGAGGTACGGCGCGGCCCGGTACGCCCGGTCCCGCCCCGCCCACCACAGCAGGCCGATGGGAACGGCGGCGAGCACGACCCCAATGATTTGTTTTGGGAAGATGCCAGGTGTGGCCCTCGGACTCAGGGCCGCCGTGCTGACCGTAAGGAGGCCGACCACGAGGAGCGCGGCGACCACCAGGGGGAAGCGCAGGTCGTATTTCAGGTTCACGGGCGCATCACCCCATCAGGCTAGCGGGGCGGGGATGTGGGCGGGTGAAGGCGGGGGGAGGCGCTGGCCCTGAGCGCCCGTGTGCAGTCGGATGTTGATAGAGAAGAGATACTCTGCCTCTCCCCCTTGATGCCTGATGTGTAAGAGAAAGCGAGCGTGCCAGATGTGCTTTTTGCGCCCTCTCCCCTTGCGGGAGAGGGCTGGGGAGAGGGGTGACGAGCACCGCTCGTCCTCTTGCTGAACACCGGAAGCACACGGCTTGCCCGATTGCGCGTTCACATCAAGCGTTTGCGGGGGAGGCCGGGTGGGGGGTGACGCCGCAGGCGTCCAGCAGTTCACGAGCAGGACCAACATCCAGCCAAAGGCGAAGGGGCCGGGCACCACGTCCCGACCCCCTTTGAAGCCCAGCCTGAGAGCGACGCGCCGCCCCTCTGGCGACTGGTCCCTGACGACCCCTGCCTCTCAGCGCCCCGTGCGCCCCGCGTTCTCCACCCGCTCGTCGAGGGCGATGCTGGCCGTCAGCACCACCTGATCGCCGCGCTGCTCGACCTCCACGTTGCTGTTGCCGGCGGGGAAGTATTTCCTCACCACCTCCAGCAGATCGTTCCTCAGCGCGTCCACCTTGCCGGGCGGAATCTGCGCGCGGTCGTAGGCGAGGACGAGTTCGAGGCGGTCTTTCAGCGTCTCCTTGGAGCGCTTGCCCCTGAGCCACGAAAACATGTCAGGCCCCCCCGAACAAGCGGCGCAGGATGGCGAGGAAGCCCCGGTTCTCTTCGAGGTTCGGGTACGGCACGTCCTCGCCCTTGAGGCGGCGGGCGGTGTCCATAAAGGCTGTGCCCGCCTTCGTCTTGCCGAGAACGGCGGGTTCACCGACGTTCGTGCTGACGAGGATGCCGTCGTCCTCGGGAATCACGCCGATGGGCTTGACTCCCAGGATTTCGAGCACGTCCGCCTCGGAGAGCATGTTGCCGCTGGCGACCATCTTGGGCCGCAGTCGGTTGATGACGAGCCGGATTTCGCGGACCTGCTGCGCCTCCAGCAAGCCGATGATGCGGTCGGCGTCGCGCACGGAGGAGACTTCCGGGTTCACGACCACCAGCGCGCCCTCGGCGGGAGCGGCGGCGGTCTTGAAGCCCGACTCGATCCCGGCGGGCGAGTCGATCAGCACCCGGTCGAAGCCCTCGTCCTCGATAAGCTGACGCACCGCCGCGCGGAAGACCTCGGCGTCGAGGGCGTCCTTGTCGCGCGTCTGGGAGGCGGGCAGGAGGTACAGGGTCTCCACCCGCTTGTCGCGGATCAGGGCCTGCGAGAGGCGGCACTTGCCCTCGATCACGTCGATCAGGTCGAAGACCACGCGCGATTCGAGGCCCATCACCACGTCGAGGTTGCGAAGCCCCACGTCCACGTCGATGACGACGACCTTTTCCCCGAGGCGGGCGAGCGCCGCGCCGATGTTCGCGGTGGTGGTGGTTTTTCCCACGCCCCCTTTCCCCGACGTGACCACAATGACCTTGGCATTCATGACGAGGGGCAGTGTACCGCGTGAACGAAAAATCAAGACGACGTGACGGTGGCCCGCCTCCCCCCGCTCCTCCGTGATTCCCGTCCTTCCTCCACCCCGCCCGCACCCTGTAGAATGCCGGGTTGAGTTTCGCGCCCGGCGTGTCCCCACGCGGCGGCGCGTCCGCGTGGAGGATTCATGACGAGTGTGGAAGAAACGCTGCCCGCCGTGGCAGTTCCCAAGGTCGGCTTCATCAGCCTCGGCTGCCCGAAAGCCCTCGTGGACAGCGAGCGCATCCTGACCCAGTTGCGCGCCGAGGGCTACGAGGTCGCCCCGAGCTACGAGGACGCGCAGGCCGTCATCGTCAACACCTGCGGCTTCATCACGCCCGCCGTGGAGGAAAGCCTGAGCGCCATCGGCGAGGCGCTGGACGCGACCGGCAAGGTCATCGTGACGGGCTGCCTAGGCGAGCGCCCCGAAAAGATTCTGGAGCGTCATCCCAAGGTCGCCGCCATCACGGGGTCGGAGGCGGTGGACGACGTGATGGGCCATGTGCGCGAATTGCTGCCCACCCGGACGGACGCCTTCACGGGTCTCCTCCCAGTCGCCGCACCGGGCATGCGGCCCGAGCGGGAGGGCACCCGCCACGGCGACGTGTTCGCGCCGAGCGTCAAGCTCACGCCCCGGCACTACGCCTACGTCAAGATCGCGGAGGGCTGCAACCACACCTGCGCCTTCTGCATCATCCCCAAACTGCGCGGACGGCAGGTCTCGCGCGACGCGGGGGCCGTGCTGTACGAGGCCTATCGCCTCATCGCGGGTGGCACGAAGGAACTGATGATCATCTCGCAGGACACCTCCGCCTACGGGGTGGACGTGCGCTACCGCGAGTCGGAGTTCCAGGGCGGGCAGGTTCGCGCGCACCTCACCGACCTGGCCGAGCGGTTGGGGGAGATGGGCGCGTGGGTGCGGATGCACTACGTCTACCCGTACCCGCACGTCGAGAAGATCGTGGAGCTGATGGCTGCGGGCAAGATTCTGCCCTACCTTGACGTGCCGCTCCAGCACGCCTCGCCCAAAATCCTGAAGCTCATGCGGCGGCCCGGCGCGGGCAGGCAGCTCGACACCATCCGGCGCTGGCGCGAGATTTGCCCCGAACTCGTCATCCGCTCGACCTTCATCGTGGGCTTCCCCGGCGAGACGGAGGAGGACTTCCGGGAGCTGCTGACCTTTCTGGAGGAGGCGAGGCTCGACCGCGTGGGGGCCTTTCCCTACTCCGACGTGGACGAGGCGGACGCGAACGCGCTGCCGAACCCGGTGCCCGAGGAGACCAAGCAGGAACGGCTCGCCCGCTTCATGGAGGTCGCCCAGCGCATCAGCGCGGAGAAGCTCGCCGAGAAGGTGGGCCGGGTGATGGACGTGATCGTGGACGAGTTCAACGACGACGAGGGCGACGCCCCCGGCACCCGCCTCATCGGGCGGACGAAGGGCGACGCGCCGGGCATCGACGGGCAGGTGTACCTGTACGCGGGCGACTTCGTGGGCCAGGTAGGGATCGGGGACATCGTGCGGGCGCGCATCGAGGACAGCGACGAGTACGACCTGTACGGCGAGGTGGTCGAAAAGCCCGTGTGGAAGCCCAATGTGCCTCAACTGGGGCATTTCGGGCGGCATTAGCCCTCTTGATGCAAGCAGAGTTGTCACCCTGAGCGAAGCGAAGGGCCTCCTGTCTCAAGTTGGGGATGCTTCGCTAGGCTCAGCATGACATTGTTCTTCTGATCAAATACGCAAGACCAACTGCCAAGAAAGTGGCTGCCCCAGGGTGCAGAAGGCCAAAGGCGGAGGGCAGATGTTGTCAACCTTCGGCCTTCTGCGGCTTTCACACGAGGTCTACCGAGGGGAGAACGGGCGAGGGCGGGAGTGATTGGAACCCCCGCCCTCGCGCTTTGTGATGTGTCCTACGCCCGGTTGCCCACTTCCCCGGCGACTGCCAGATCGGGTCCCGCCCCCGGCTCCCCGAGCAGGTAGCCGATCACGTCCCCGGCGGTGTAGCCCGGCGTCCAGTGGGCGAGTCTTACGAGGTCGTCGCCGCTCGTGAGGAGGGGTTGCTCGACCTCGCCGCCCTTCTGAATCTGCGCGTGGCCCGCGTCGGCCATCAGGGCGTTGCACAGGCATTTGCGGCCCACGGTGTCCTCCACCTCTCCGCCCTTCCGCACATAGGTCTCGATGGGTTCGGCAGAGCAGCGCAGGCCGGGTTTATCGCCGTCCCAGTACGCCTCGCGCAGGTAACCGATGTCGCAGATGCGGGTGCGCGCGGCGTACCGCTCCGGCTCGGCGAGGGTCCCGGCGAGCTGCACGACCTTGAAGGGAAATCCCGTCGGCGAGGCGAGGGGATCGGTGTACACGCCCGCCTCGCCCGCCCGCACCGCCGCGAGGGTCCGGTCGCGCGTTTCGGGGCGCAGGCCGCTCTCCCGGCAGTAGGCGAAGAGGGTGCCGACCTGGATGCCCGCCGCGCCCTCGTCCAGGGCCGCCTGAAGGGCGCGGGGCGAGCCGCTGCCCCCTGCCAGCCAGAAGGGAAGGCCGATGCGCCGCATCTCCGCGAGGTCTGCCACGTCGCGCTCGCCGTAGATCGGCTGTCCGGTCTCGTCGTAGCTGACCTGCCCGCGCGGCGGGGCGTTGTGGCCCCCGGCGGTGGGTCCCTCGATCACGAAGCCCTGGATGCTGCCCGTCGCCTTGCGGGTCAGGACGCCCGCCAGCACGTGCGAGGAGATGATCGGGTAGAAGTTGGGCCGCCCCAGCGTCACGCCGCCGAAGCCGTACTCCGAGGGATCGAAGGTGAGGGGCACGCTCGCCCCCGACCCCTCGCCCTTCACGTCCAGCCGCGCGGTGCCCGGTCTCCCGTCGGCGAGGGCGTCCAGCACGCCGGGAATTTCGCGGGGAATGCCCGCTCCCATGATCACCGTGTCCACCCCGGCGAGCATCGCCCCGTACAGAGCGGGGAGGTTGTGCAGTTGCAGCTTGGTGAGGAGGTTCAGGCCGACCGGGTTGCCGTGCCCCTCGCGCGCCAGGAAGACCTCCACGAAGCTGCCGAGGAGGCTCAGCTCCCAGGCGATCCGGTGGTTCGTTACCGAGGGAAGCGGCACGCGCTTGTACGGCTGACCGGGAGCGCGGCCCTCCTCCAGCCAGTAGTCGCGCACGGCCTTCTGCGCCCGCTCCTGATCGGGAAAGTGCGCGAGGGCGCGGCGGACATGCCCGCCGGGGTCGCCGTCCTGAAGGCGGCGCACGAGGAGGTTGTCGATGCCCGTGCCGGAGACGACGCCGAGCTGCCCGGCGCGGGACACCGACTGCGCGAGCACCCAGTTGGAGATGGCGACGCCCATTCCGCCCTGAATGATGCGCGGCAGCGGCGTGGGCTGAGGGGGTGACTCGGGGGCGGCGGGTTCGTGGGGCAGGGTGGTCATGGGGAAGGCTCCGGGGACTGGACGGGTGAGGAGGGGTCCAGCATCTCCTCCCCACTCTGCGCCCTCTGCCCCCGCCCACCCCCCGGATTGGAACGCGGTCAAAGGGACGGGGGGAGAGGGACGGGGCCGCGCAAGCCTCCTGTCAGACCGCGCCCCCTAGACTCTGCCCGTGAGTCCCGACCTCCTCCTCGTGGTGTTCGCCGGTGTCCTCGGGCTGCTCGTCGGCTCGTTCTCGAACGTGCTGATCTGGCGGCTGCCACGCGGTGAGAACGTCGCCTTCCCGCCCAGCCACTGCCCCGGCTGCGACCACCGCCTCGCGCCGCTGGACCTCGTGCCGGTGGGGTCCTGGGTCGCGCTGGGGGGCAGATGCCGCTACTGCCGCGCGCCCATCAAGCCCCGCTATCCGGTCGTGGAGGGGCTGACGGGAGTGGGCTACGCCCTCATTGCGGCCCTCTTCCCACTTACCACTTACGGGGCGGGCACGCTCGGCCTGATGGCGCTGTTCACTCTGCTCCTCGTGGCGAGCGCGATTGACCTAGATACCTATACGATTCCCGATGAGTTGACGCTGCCGGGGGTGGGGCTGGGTCTCGCGTTCGCCTTCGTGAACACTCAGTTGGGGGCGGCGGAGGCTGGATTGCCCACCTTCGCCGGGGCCGTCCAGGGTGCCCTCCTCGGTGCGGGGCTGCTCGTCACCATCGACCTGATCGGGTCATGGGTGCTGCGGCGCTTCCGGGAGCGGCAGTACCCGGAGGCTCCCATCGGCTACCAGCAGATCAGCCTTGCCCTGTTCGCGGGCCTGTGGCTGGGGCCGTGGTGGGGGCTGGGGGCGGCGCTCGTGTCGGCGGCGGTCAACTTCTTTTCCAGAAGGGTCGTGCGGGTGCCGGAGGTCGTCACGCTGGGGGGCGTCCTCGTCAGCCTGACGCTGGCGGGGGGCGGCCTCGGCCCCGGCCTCATCGTCGGCGTGCAGGGGGCGCTGGGAGCGGCGGGCGCGGCCTCGCTCGTGGCGGGCATGTACTGGTGGCTGCGGCGCGAGCCGGAGGGCGATGCGGACGCCCCCTTCGACCCCTCGGCAATGGGCTTCGGGGACGTGAAGCTCGCCGCCGTGATCGGCGCGTTCCTCGGCTGGGAGCGGCTGCTCGTGGCGGTGATCGTGGCGGTGGCGGCGGGCGCGGTCCTCGGGTTGCTGCAACAGGCGCTCCGGCGCGAGAACCGGGTGAAGTTCGGGCCGTACCTCGCCCTCGGCGCGGTGGTCGCGCTCGTGTGGGGCGGGAGGATCGTGGAGAGCTACCGGGGGATGCTGGGGCTGTAGAGGGCTGGGGTTGCCGGTCGCCAGGAACCAGTCGCCAGAATCGGCGGTGGGAAAGACGACTTTTCGGGGTAACTGTTAAGGGAGACGAGGCAAGCACGCTCGTCCCCCTCTCTCTTTGCAGAAATTCAACCCATCTCTGGCCGCGCCGCCACCGTCACCCGCTGGCCCTGCCGCAGCCCCCTGAAGCTCACATCTGCGCTCGCCGTCACCTCCACGCCCAGAGCATTCGCGGCGTCCACGGCGACGGTCTGCACGAACATCTCCATATCGCGGACGACGGGGTGGGCGACGAAGGCATCGATGTACGTGTCGAGGCTGAACAGCTCCAGCAGCCGCCCGCCTGCCGCATAGCGCAGCGTGAGGGTGCTGCCCGGCGCTGGGTTGCGGGTCGCCGGGCACAGCTCGGGCAGGTGCAGGACGTGTTCGACGATGGTGGGGAGGTCCGGCCTCGCGTTGGCGATGGTTTTCAGGTGCTCGGCGGGAATGACGGCGGTCACGAGGTGGCGGCGCGGGCCGTGTGGCGCACCCGCAGGGCGAACAGCGCGGCGATGGCGTACTTGGCGAGGATGTCGGCGAAGATGATCTGCGCGATGTCCCGCGTGCTCATGTCGCCCCAGAAGGCGAGCAGCGTGAACAGGATGGAGTCGAGCGGCACGCTCACGGCATTGCTCGCCAGGACGCGCGTCCACCAGCTCCTCCGAATGAGCCGCTGGTAGACGGCGGTATCGGCCAGCTCGCCTACCAGAATCGCCAGGAACGACGCGCCGATGAATCTCCACGGGGTGTCCGTCAGCAGCGCGGCGAGGGTATTCACGATGAGGGCCGCCGCGATGGCGATGTAGACGGCACGCAGTCCGCCCTCGCGGTGGATGCGGTCGCGCAGGGTGAACACCGCCGCGAAGAAGATGGTCCCCACGCTGAGCAGTCCGAACAGGGGCAGGGGGATGAATTGATTGAGCGTCAGGTTGGCGAGCAGGATACTCGCGGCGTAGAGCACGGTCAGCAGCACGGTCGTGCGGCCAGGCACAGGGAGAGTCATGGCATCCTCCGGCCACAGCGACAAGACAGGTCACGGGCCGCTCCAGAGGGTAGCAGGTGCGCGGCGGGGAAAAGAGGGTGGTTTGCCCTGCGCTGTTCGGCGGCGCGGCGGGCAACCCCTCAGTCAGCTTCGCTGACAGCTCCCCTGGGGGAGCCTCTTGTGCTTCTGCCTCCCTTCAAACGCTTGATGTGAATTGCGAATCGGGCAGAAGGAGTGTTCTTAGCGTCTGGCAGCAGGACGAGCGGTGCTCGTCACCCCTCTCCCCAGCCCTCTCCCGCAGGGGGAGAGGGAGCAAAAAGCACATCCGGCACGCTTAGTTCCCAATTCACATCAGGCGTTTCAAGGGGAGGTGCCCCGAAGGGGCGGAGGGCCCACCCCGCCTACGCCGGACGCTCCAGCGGCGGAGTCAGCGGCACGGCGTTCAGGGTGCGTGCCAATCGGAGGAAGGCCGCGTCATGCGCCGGATTTGTCCACGCGGGCGACTGTACGAGCAGGACGGCACTCACCTCCGACGGGTCGGGGAGATTTACGTCAGGCTGACCCATGCGGGCGAGCGTCACACGTTCCAGCACTTCGGGGAGGTGAGGGGTCATCTCCCCCCGCGTCCGCTCCAGGTCGAACCCCTCGGCGACGGGAAGCGTGGCGTGCCAGTCGGGGTAGAGACAGGTGTAACGGCGGATGAGGCCCGCGCGCAGCCCCAGCCCCGCCCAATTGCCGGGCCGCACGCGCGAAGGGTCGCCGCTCCGGCTGAACAGGTCGTGGTGGCTGTCCACGTTCAGCACGTCACCTCCGGGGAAGTCCTGAAGCCACGCCCAGGCGTCCGCGTGCGTGAGGGTGACGGTGGTGGGGATGCCCGCGTACCGCTCCACTTCCTCCCAGCCGGAGTACAGGGGGAAGTCGGCGTCCAGCGCGGACCAGCCGGGCGCGTGCGGGTCGCGCGTGCGGGCACGTTCCCGCCATGCCTCCACCCGGTCGCGCTCCCGGTCGGGCGTGCCCCAGATCGGCGCGTCGAAGACGAGGGGGACGGTGCCGCTGAAGGCGTCCCAGTCGATGCTCAGGAGCATGAGAAGGGGTTAGGGATGAGGGGTGGAGGAGTTGGGGGGGTGGCTGAGCAGGTCCGCCGTCATCTTCTAATAGCCTATGCCAGAGCTTGTCCCCTAACGCCTAACCCCTAAAACCTCCTGACGTAACTCACGCTCGCCGGGTCGCGCACGAAGCCCAGGCGGTCATTCACCGCGAGCATGGGCGCGTTGTCGCTGGCGTTGTCGGTGCGGATGAGCGTTGCACCCAGTCGCCGGGCCGCGCGCAGGGCGTGGAGTTTGAGGAGGGTCGCCACGCCCTGACCGCGCCACTCGCGGGTCACGCCCGTCAGGCCGGTGAGGAGGTCGGGGCTGGCCTCTGAGCGGAAGAGGGTGGTCTGGCCGATCCAGCGCCCCCCATGCTCGGCGACGAGGTAGGCGTCGGGAAGGAGGCCGGGGTCGTCCAGCACGGCCTCCTCGAAGACCTCGCGGGAGAGGGGCGTGGCGGGTTCGGAGCGCGGTACGTCCCGCCGCACGTCGCTCATGAGGGCGTGAAGGCGAGCGGTGAGGTCGGGTGTGCCCTCCTCCCGCAACTCGGCGAGGCTGCGGACGCGCACGCCACGGGCGGCCAGCCGCTCCTCCAACTCCCGATATGCGGTGTCATCGAAGGTCGTGAGGTCCAGCGCACTCGTGAAGTACCGCCCCTCTCCCACGAAGCCGCGCCGGGTCAGGAAGCCGGGCGCGATGGAGTGGTCCTCGCGGGCGAGGGTGCGGACGGACTGGGCGCTGTGGCGGATCAGTTCTGCCTCCACGGCGTCCCACAGGGTACGGCCCGCCCCCTGCCCCTGCCTCGCCGGATGCACGGCGAGTTCCAGCGTGAAGCGGTGCGGGTGGTACGCGCCGGGATTCTGGGAGACGGAGGCGACACCCACGACCTCCGCCCCGTCCAGCGCCAGGAGGGTGAAGGCTGTATACCCCCACCCCCGCTGCTCGTCATCGCGCTTGCGGAAGTCCGCGCCGCTGAAGGGGTCCTGCGGCATAGTGAGGGTCCAGACGCGCCCGGCGGCGTCCCAGTCGTGTTCCCCGGCGAGTCTCACCGTCCAACTCACGTCTCATCCTCCACGCTCCCGCGCCGCATCTCGATCCAGGCGGGCTGGGGCCGGAAGCCCAGGCGCTCGTTCAGAGTGAGCATGGGCGCGTTCGTGGTCGCGTTGCCCGTCCAGACGCTCGCCGCGCCGCGCTCACGGGCGAGGTCGAGGGCGGCGAGCTTGAGGGCCAGCGCCAGCCCCCGGCGGCGGTGTTCGCGCCGTGCCCCGGTCAGGCCGGTGTGGAGCTTGCCGGGGTCGGCGGGGTCGCCGTACAGCTCGGTCAGGGCGGCCACCTCCCCCTCCGGCGTCAGGGCGAAGAGGATGCCGTCCGGCATGAAGCGGGCGTCCTCCTCCTGCTTGCGGAAGTGCTCGGACACGAGGGGCGTCGCCTCACCCGTGCGCGGCACGTCCTCGCGGATGGCCTCCACGGCGGCGAAATAGGCTCGCCACGCCGCTTCCTCCCCCACCTCCGTCACGAGGTCGGTGAGGGTCACGCGGCGGTAGGGGGAGGGGAGACGGGCGGCGTCCCTCCACGGGGCCGGGTCGAACGCCGAGAGGTCGAGCACATTGTCGAAGAAGCGCATGGCCTCGGTGAAGCCGTGCCGGGCGAGGAAGGCCAGCCCGCGCGGGCGGTCCTCCTGCGTGCCCGCCAGCACCTCGCGGGCACCGCGTGCCGTCAGGTGGTCTTCGAGCACACGGGCGAGCGCGCGGCCCACACCCCGGCCCCCGGCCTCCGGGTGGACGAGCAGGTCGAGGTGGTAGCGCCCCGGATGGAACATGCCCGGCCACTGCATCGCGGAGGCCACTCCCACGATCCCCCCGCCCTCCTCGGCGACGATGCGCCACAGGTGGGGCCGGGTGGGGTGGGCGCGCAACTCGGCGTCCTCGTGTGCCAGCGTCTCCGCTGTGGTGGCGTGCTGAGGCCACACCGCGTTCAGGACCTCCACGAGGGCCGGGAGGTCGGCCTCCGTCGCCTCGCGGACGTTCACGCCCCACCGTCCAGATGCAGTTCGTAACGGAAGTGGGTCGGGCCGCGCTTGAAGCCGAGCGCCCGGTTCATCTCCAGCATGGCCGCGTTCGGTTTGTCGTTCATGGTGCGGATTTCGCCGCCGCCCGCCCCCGCCAGCGCCCGCATCGCGCAGACCTTGAGGGCCTTCGCCACGCCCCGGCCCCGCCACTCGCGCCGCACGCCCGTCATGCCGATGACGTAAGCGCCGCCCGGCGTTCGCATCAGCGTGGAGTAGCCGACGTAGGGACCGCTCGGGGTGTCGTCCAGCCCCGGCTGCACCGCCACGAAGGAGAGGTCCGGGGCGAAGGTCGGGTCCTCCAGCTCCTGCCGCACCCACGCCCCCAGGGGCCGCTTGGTGAGCACGTTGCCCATCGGCACGTCCTGAAAGAGGAGCCAGTCGAGTTCCCACAGTCGGCGGTCCCGCTCTGGGTCGCCCGCGAGGTCGGCAATGCTCCGCAGCTCCAGGCCCGCCTCCCGCACCCGCGCGAGCAGGCCGTCAAAGCCCGTGAGGTCCACCTCCGCCGTGTTCAGGCGCGACTCGTACCGCTCCCAGGTGGCGCGGAAGCCCCGGCGTTCCAGAAAGGCGCGGCCCGCCTCGTGGTGCGGCGCGTCGGTGAGCATGGTGCGGACCTCGCGTGCCCCTCTGGCCCTCACCCGCCCCAGCAGGTCGTCGTACAGCGCCGAGCCGATGCCGCGTCCCCGCGCGTCCGGGTGGACGAAGAGGTTGCCCCAGTAGCGCCACTCCTCGAAGGCGAAGTCGTCGTGCCCGATGCGGCCCGCGCCCACCACCCGGCCCCCGGCCTCGGCGACGGCCTCAGTCTGAAAGAGGTTCGGGTCGGCGGCCTCGTCCCAGACGCGCAGCAGTTCGGGCGTGACGGGCCACTCGGGATCGCAGGCGGAGCGCACGGCGGCGAGGTCGGGGTAGTCGTCCGGCTTGCGGGGGGCGCGGAGGAGCATGTCGGTCGTGGTCATGCCCTCCATCCTGCCCCGCCCGAGAGACACGGCGCATCCGCCCATTGCGCTATCTCGCCACGGCGTCCCCTATGCTGGCCCGCATGTCTGACCGCCTCACCCTCCTCCTGATCGTGCCCCACCCCGACGACGAGGTGTATGGCGCGTCGGGCACCCTGATGGAACTGCTGGAGGCGGGCCACCCGTGCGGCCTCGTCACCCTCACGCGCGGAGAGGCGGGGCGGACTCTCGGCCTCGCGGACGGCCCGGAGGAACTTGCCCGGATGCGCGAGGTGGAGTTGCGCGCGTGTCTGGAGGTCATCGGCCTCACCGTCCACGAGCAGCACACGTTCCCGGACAAGTATTTGCAGGACCAGCCCCTCGCCCCCCTCGTGGAGGTCGCGCGGGAGGCGATGCTCCGCTACCAGCCCGAGACGGTCCTCACCTTCCCGCCCAACGGCAGCAACGGCCACCCCGACCACGTGACCACCCACCGCGCCGTCCGCGCCGCGTGGGAGAGCCTGCCGGAAGGGGAGCGCCCCCGCCTGTGGTACTACGCCAACCCCACCCCGCCGGAGAACGAGGAGTTGCGCGCCCTGTGGCTCGCCCCCACCCTCCGCCGCGACGTGACGCGCTTCGTCACCCGTAAACTTCAGGCCATCGCGTGTCACCGCACCCAGGCATTAAGCACGGTGGATTTCCTGCGGAAGTTTCCGGGGCGGATCGTGGAGGAGACGTTTTACGAGGTGTGAGGGGTTAGGCGTTAGGCGTTAGGCGTTAGGGAGCTTCGGCAGAAGCTGTTGCTAAAGCGCCCACTTCCCACAGCCCACTCCCCACTCACGGCGCGTCAACGCCCTACTCCCACTCGCTCACCGGAATGAACTCCACCCCCACGCCCTCCGTGCCCGTCACGTTGTAGCGGCGGTCGAAGTGGACCACCAGCTCTCCCCGGTCAAAGTGCTGCGGGCTGACGACGGGCTTGCGGAAGAAGTAGTTGCCGTCGTCGTCGATGCCGATGTGCGCGCTTTTCGTGAAGCGGAACTCCACGACCTCGCTGTGGGGACGGGTGCGGACGCGCACGCGGTAGGTCTGGGCGTCGTCCTGCTTGACGTAGGCGTTGGACGGGGATTTCTTCCTGCCGAAGAGGTTGAACATGGGGTCTCCTTTCTGGTCTGAACGCGGTGAGCCGGTGGTGTTCGGCCTCCCGACTACACTTCCCGCAGCAGCCGCGCCAGCAGCCGCACGTGGTCGGGCCAGCGGTCGAGGCGGACGTGTTCGTGGGCCGCGTGCGCGCCGTCGCCGGGGGCACCGAGGCCGTCCAGCGTGGGGCACAGGGGCGCGGTGAAGTTGCCGTCGCTGCCGCCACCGACGACCTCGCCGCCCACCGTGAAACCGAGGTCACGGGCGATGGTCTGCGCCTGCCGGAAGAGGGCCTGGGTGCCGGGTCCCGGCTCGAAGGGGGGACGGTTCAGGCCGCCCGTCACCGTCACGCGCACGCGGGGATCGGCGGGGGTGAGGGCCTGGACCGCCCGCGTTACCCGCTCGCCCTCGGCCACGGTGGAGGCGCGGAGGTCAATCTCGACCGTGGCCTCGGCGGGGATGACGTTCACGGCGCTGCCGCCACGAAAGCGGCCCACGCTGACGGTCGTGCCCTCCTCCGGTCGGGCGAGGGCCTGCACCTCCAGCACGGCGCGGGCGGCCTCGGTGATCGCGCTCGCCCCCTCCCCCGGCTTGTTGCCCGCGTGGCTGGCGACCCCGTGGAAGGTGAGGGTGAAGCCCCCCACCCCCTTGCGCCCGATCTTGAGGGCGTGGCTGTCGGCCACGGGCGGCTCGACCACAAAGACGGCGCGAGCCTCCCTCGCCGCCGCCTCGATCTGGAGACGGCTCTCCAGGCTGCCCACCTCCTCGTCGGGGGTGAGGAGGACGCGCACGCCGCCCGCAGGCCACGCCCCACCGAGGGAGCGCAGAGCGTGGAGCAGGCCCACGATCCCCGCCTTCATGTCGTAGGTGCCGGGGCCGTACAGGCGCTCGCCCTCCACCCGGAAGAGCATCTGTTCGAGCGTACCGTGCGGCCACACGGTATCGGCGTGCGTGAGGACGAGGATGGGCCGAGCCTCCCCCCCCTCGCCGAGGGAGAACTGGCGCGTGCCGCCGGGCAGGGCGTGGGTGACGGCACCCAGTTCGCGGGCGCGGACCTCCACCACGTCCTGGACGCGGCTCACGGCGTCCGCGTCGGTGGAGGGCGACTCGATCTCCACCAGGGCGCGCAGGTCGTCGATCATGGCCCGCAGGTCGGGCTGTTCGGGGGGCATGTGGCCCATGCTACCCGCCCCGGTGGCCCGGTCCCCCGGACGCTCAGGCGGAGGGTGTCAGAGCACGGGGCGGTATCTGAGCAGGGCGCGTTTGCCCCGGAGCCGCCGGAAGCCGCCGAACTGGCGCGGCGCGTGCCCCAGCTCCAGCAAGGCCCTGGCCCGCGCCCAGGGGGCCGTGTGCGGAGCGAGTTCGGGGACGCCGAGGGTGTAGTCCCCCGGACGCTCCGGGTCCTGCACGCGCACGCCGCCCAGGCCCGGCAGGAGCGGCCCGCCCGTCTGCGGATCGCGGTACAGGGCGCTGTAGCGGGCGAGGAGGTCCTCAAGGTCGGCGGTCAGCCCGATGAAGTGGGTGGCCTGGAAGGTGGTCCAGGTCCAACCCGGCGGGTTCGTTCCGGCGTCGAAGCGGTTCAGCAGGGCCTGTCCGGCCAGAAGGCCCTTGTACCTCAGCCGCCCGATCTGCGCCGGACTCATGCCGAGGTTGAGTCCACCCTGCCCGGCGTACAGGGGCACGTGGGCGATGCGCTCGGCGTAGCCCGTCAGGGGGATCAGGCTGTGGTCGAACCAGTTGCGGGCCGACTCGAAAAGGCTCAGGCCGAACGCCCAGGGGGTCCCGATGGCCGCCGGTCTGGGACGCCAGCTCGCCCTGGCCGTCTCGGGTTGCCCGAAGGCCCGGATGGGCAGAATGGGGGTGGCGTAGGGCGGGCGCTCTGCCGCCGGCTCACCGCCCCGCCGCCGGGTGCGGTCGTACTCCAGATTGAGGGCGAAGGTGGGCTGCGTCGGCACCAGGTCGTCGAAGAGCGTCAGGGGGAAGTTGCTCGTCAGGCCGCCGTCGCTGAACAGGCACGGGCGAAACGCCGCGTCCACCCGCTCCACGAGCGGCACTCCCCCTGGTCGGGCGCGCCGGGTCCAGGCGGGGCGGGCCTCCGGGTCATCCATCGTTCCGGCGGGCAGGGCAGCGCCGAGGTGGAGCGGCACCGCGCTGAACAGCAGCGGGAAGCTCATGCTCAGGCGCGTCGCCACGATCACGGGCAGGTCACGCGGGGGCGGCAGGCGGTAGTACTCCCACTTCCCCTCCGGCGGCGACCCGTCCCCCGCCGCGCCGCCGAAGCTCACCTGGCGCTCGCTGCGGGACATCAGGAAGTCCACCACCCCTGCCGGGAAGTAGCCGCGCCACTCCTGCGGGCGGAAGTAGAACTGCTTGTCGTCGGTCGCGCCGGAATCCATCGGCAGCACGTAGGGCCGCTCCAGCGTGACGCAGGTGGTCATCAGGCGCAGGTCGATGGCGTCCTCCGCGTGCTCGCCCGACTCTCCCACCTGCGCGTTCCCCACCTGCGGGTCGAGGTCCCCGAACGTGAGCGGCTCGCTCGCCGCCTTGCCCGCCAGGTCCTGTATCTCCCGGTGGAGCCAGGGGGTGAAGCGCGGCGCGGCGGAGGCGTCGTCCGCCCCGTCCTCCCCCGCCCCGCCTTTCCCCGCCTCGTAGCCCCTGGACAGCCCGTACCCGTTGCGCTGGAGGCCGCGCAGGGCCGAGCGCACCACCGCGCCCCCCAGCCAGCCCAGCCCGGCGGCGGTCAGGGTCAGGCCCGGCAGCGCCGTGGTCGGCGGCTCGCCCCGCACCGCCCGCACCCCCGCCCAGAGGGTGAGGCCCGCTCCCCCGGCGGTGAGCAGCGACGGCAGCGGGAAGTGGCGCGCGAGGGCACCCGCCACGCGCCGCAGCCGCCCCCCCGGCCTGAGGACCGCGCTCAGCAGCGCAAAGGGTGCCCGCGTCCCCGGATTCGGCGCGAACAGGGCCTCCAGCCGGGTCCGTCCACCCGCCGCCGGGCGCTGCAAGCTATCGGCGAGCTGCCACAGGCGGTCGAAGCCCGCGTGCGCGTCGGGGTCGCCGCGCTTCGTCCCCTCGCGGCGACGGTACTCGGCGGCGGCGGTGAGGGCGGCGGCAATCGCCCCGGCGGACGTGCCGCCGATGTGCCGGAAGCGGTAGCGCGTCGCCAGCACCCGGATGGCACCGGGGTACACCAGCCCGCTCGTCACCCCGCCCTTCATGACCAAATTGCAGGGCTGGAGCGGCCCGTGTCCAAAGGCTGGCAGTGGGGGTGCTGGGTCCAAGTCCGAGGTAATTGGCTGCATCGTCCTCTCCTCCCGCGAACGCGAACGTTCACGCGCTCCTGATATGCAGAGCACCGTCTGTCCCGCACGCCTCTTCAGGTCCCCGAAGGATGACCGGGAGTGCGTGACTGCCCCGTGACCGGCTGCCGTGAACCCGGCAGAGTACGTCAGCCGTCGCTCATGCGCGCTGGGGGCGGTCCTCCTTGTTGACCCGTGCCTCGATAGGGGTGAGGACGGCGGCGTGGGGGAGAGGTGAGCCTCCCGCTCCCGGCGGCCTCTCCACGATTGCACCTGCTTACCACCATCCCCGCCGCTTGAAGTAGTAGGCCAGCAACCCGCCCACGAGCAGGAAACTGCCCCATGCCATCAGGTAGCCGTACCTCCACGGCAGTTCGGGCATGTGCTCGAAGTTCATGCCCCACACGCCCGCGAGAAAGGTCAGGGGGAGGAAGATCACGCTCACCGCCGTCAGCGTCCGCATCACCTCGTTCATGCGCTGGCTTTGCAGGCTCAGGTGCAGGTCGAGGAGGTTGGTGAGGTAGTCGCGCAGGGTGTCGAGGCGGGTGCTGGCGCGCTGGAAGGAGTCCTGCACGTCGCGGTAGCGCACACCCTCCGGCCCCTCGGCGTGGCGGGCGAGCAGGGCGGTGGCCTCGCGGGCGTCGGCGCTCAGGCGGCGGGCCTGGGTGAGCAGCGACTTGAGGTCGAACACCTGCGGGATGGGGTTGTGGCGGTGGTTCTTGAAGACCCGCTCCTCGATGGCGTCCTCCTCGGCCTCCAGCGTGTCGGCGAGGGTGAAGAAGGTGTCGGCGGTCTGGTCGAGCACCTCGTACACGACCTCGCCGGGGGTGTTCACGCTCTCGCGGCCCACGACGTTCCACACGCTGCCCAGCGCCCGCGTGCCCGCGCTGCTGATCGTCAGGACCGCCTGCGGGAAGGCGAAGATGCTGACGCGCTCGGTGAACTCGTCGGCCTTTTCCGGGCGGGCGAAGGAGCGCACGGTGATGAAGGCGTGTTCGGGGTAGCCCTCCGCGCGGCTCCAGTGGCCCTGCTCCAGCGCGTCCTCCACGGCGAGGCGGTTGAGGGGAAAGGCGGCCTTGAGGCGAGCGAGTTCGTCGGGCGTCACGCCCTGCGCGTCCACCCAGACACCCTCGGTCTCCCCGTTCCAGGGAAGGTCGGTGCCGGTGAAGGTCTTGGCGCGGATCATGGGGTTGATCGTAGAGCGTGGAGTGTGGAACGTGGACGGTGAGGTCTTTGCTCCCCCGATCCTACGTTCGACCGCCCACACTCCCCCTATCCTGTCCCCCGTGAGCGCGTGGCTGTGGGTGATGGCGGGGGGCGCGGTGGGGGCGGCGGCGCGCTACGGCGTCGGGCTGGGGCTGGCACCGCTCGTCTCGCGGCTCGGCCTTCCCGTCTCCACCCTCCTCGTCAACGTCCTCGGCTCGTTCCTGCTGGGGCTGACGGTGGCGCTCGTGGGGCGCGGTGTCTGGCCGGAAGCCGTGCGGCTCGCCTTCGGAACGGGGGTGCTGGGGGCATTCACGACCTTTTCCACCTTCGGCGTGGAGGTGGACGGGCTGCTGGAGCGGGGCGCGAGTGGCCTCGCGGCGCTGTACGCCGGGCTGAGTATCTGTCTTGGCGTGCTCGCGGCGGTACTGGGCCGTCATCTCGGGGCGCGGCTGTGACCGGGCGCAAGCGCAGGAGCAAGGTGGAGCCGACCCGCCCACCCGAACATTTCCTCGACCTCGCGGACGTGCTGGGCTACGTCGGGCAGGTGATCGCGCGTGGGGTGCCGGGCGGCGTGTGGGTGCGCGCGGAGATCGCCTCGCTGACGGACCGCCGCCACCTCTACCTCGACCTCGTGCAACTGGAGGACGGCGTGGAGGTCGCCAAGTGCCGGGCGACCGTGTGGGCGCGCGAACGCTACGCGCTGGAGGACAAGTTCCGCCGGGCGACGCGCGGCAGCCTGACGGCGGGCCTCAAGGTGCTCCTGTTCTGCACCGCCGAGTTCCACCCGCAGTACGGGTTCTCCCTCAACGTGGCGGACGTGTCCCCCGAGTTCACCCTCGGGGACGCGGCGCTCAAGCTGGAGGCCCTGCGGGAAACGCTGGTGCGTGAGGGGGTGTACGGCCTGAACCGCACCCTCCCCGCCCCCACCGACTTCGCGCGGGTGGCCGTCATCAGCCCGGTCGGGGCGGCGGGCCTCGGCGACTTTCGCCGCGAGACGGACGCGCTGGAGGCCGCCGGGATCGTGGACTTCCTCTATCTGGAGGCCACCTTCCAGGGCCGGGAGGCGAGCGCGAGCCTGACGGGAGCCATCGCTGCCGCGCGGGAGGCGCACGGGGAGGAACCTCTTGACGCCCTCGTGGTCATCCGGGGCGGCGGGGCCGTGACGGACCTCGCGTGGCTCAACGATCTGGAGGTGGGCCGCGCCCTCGCCGGCTTCCCGGCCCCCGTCATCACCGGGCTGGGGCACGCGCGGGACGACACCCTGCCCGACGAGGTGGCCCACACCCGCACCGACACGCCGAGCAAGGCCGCCGCCCACATCGTCCGCGTGGTGGTGGGGGCCGCCGCGCAGGCACAGGAGGACGCCCGCCGCATCCGCACCCACGCCCGCGACGTGCTGGTGAACGCGGACGCAGGGACGCAGTGGGCACTCGACCGCGCCGCAGGGGCCGCCCGCCGTCACGCCGACGCCGCCCGCGCGGAGGTGGACGCGCTGATGCGTCAGGCCCTCGGTCTCACGCCGGAGCGGACGCTGGCGCGCGGCTACGCCCTCGTGCGCGACGAGGCGGGCAAGCTCGTCACGCGGGCGGCGGGGGTGCGGGCGGGGCAGGCGCTCACGCTGGAGTTTCAGGACGGGAGGGTGGGGGTGCGGGCGGAGAGCGAGGCGTTGAGGTAAGACACCATCCGGCCCATGTTTGAATTGAGCTGCCCCAAACTGTGAGTGAACGGCTTCTACTTGCGTGTGATCGTGCAGTCCCCGGAGCTTTCGGCCAGCGTCTTGAGGCCGCTGAGACCCGACTGGCTCTGCGCTCGACCTAGCAGGGTGGTCAAATCCGTGACGCTCTCCTGAACAAGGTAGCCCGTCGCCGTGCGCCAGCCGGGTCCCGTAGTCTCGCCAAGACACAACAGAACCCTGTCGTCCTCCTGGCCGTCCGTGCCGAGGACGCCTCCACCCTCCACGACGCCAACGAAGTCCTGCTCACCATTCAGGATGATAAATGCCGAGTCCGGCTGGGTGCTGTCGGCGTCGTATTCCCAGTCGCCGTCGCCGTCCCGCTCACCTTTATTCCGCACCGTCAGGGTTACGTTCACCGCCTCCTTACTCTTGGTCGTTCCCGTCAGGGTCAGTACGTCTCCCGGCACGAGGGGACCCACGGGGGCGGCGGCTGGGGCGCAGGCGGCGAGGAGCAGGGAGGGCAGGAGCAGAAGCCTCTTCATGACGGGTCTACTTACGCACACGCCCTCTGACAGAACCCGCACATCTGCGCCAGGAATTCAGCCTCACCCCAGCATCAGCGCGTGGAGTTCCTCCATCAGCGCCTCACCCTCGGCGGTGGTGCGGGCGACCACGAAGATGGTGTCCTCCCCGGCGATGGTGCCCACGATGTCGTCGCGGCGGAGCTTGTCGAGCAGCAGGGCGACACCCGTGGCGTGGCCGTCGGCAGTGCGGATGACGAGCATGTTCTCGCCCCGGTCCACGTCCCGCACGAAGTTCTGGAAGAGGCGCTCCAACTGCTCCTGCACGTCGTTGTGCCCGCCGACCTGCGCGAGCGCGTAGCGGTGGCGGCCCTTGCCGATGGGCAGGCGCACCAGCCGCAGCTCGTTGATGTCGCGGCTCACCGTCGCCTGCGTGACCTGCACGCCCTCCGCGCGCAGCCGCTCCACGAGTTCGCCCTGCGTGGAGACGCTCTCCCGCGCGATGATGTCCTGAATCCGCTTCTGCCGCTGGTCCTTGCTGAGCACACGACATGGTATGCATAGGGGCTGAATAATGCTACGGGGGGTCACGGTGAGCTGTCAGCCGTCAGCCGTCAGCGGTCAGCCTGGGGAGTGCGGCAGTCGCTCGCGGATCGCCAGAACCTCGTCCAGCAGGCGGCGGGCCACCTCGCGCTTGGTCAGGCGGGGCCACGCCTCGGAGGAGCCGTCGGGACGCACGAGCGTCACCTCGTTGTCGTCCCCGCCGAAGGCCGTTCCCTCGCGGGTCGGGTAGTTCAGGAGGATGAAGTCCGCGTTCTTGCGCCGCGCCTTGAGGGCCGCCCGCTCGACGCCCGCGTGGGTCTCCATCGCGAAGCCGATAAGGACCCGCCCGCCCTTATCTGCACCCAGCTCCGCGAGGATGTCGGGGTTCGGGGTGAGGTGGACCGTCACGTCGCCCGCCACCTTCGCCTGTTTCTCGGTCGCCCGGTCTGCGGCGCGGTAGTCGGCGACCGCCGCCGTCATCACGACCACGCCCGCGTCCCGCGCAGCCTCCACCACGGCGTCCCGCAGGTCCAGCGCACTCTCGATGCGGACCACGCGCACGCCGGGCGGGTCGGGCAGGCTCACGGGTCCGGTGACGAGTGTGACGCTCGCCCCCCGGTCGCGGGCCTCCTCGGCGACCGCAAAACCCATCTTGCCGCTGCTGGGGTTGCTGATGAAGCGCACGGGGTCGAGATACTCGCGGGTCGGCCCGGCGGAGACGACGACGTGCACGCCCCGGAGGTCGGGGGCGGTCGAGGGGTCCAGGAGTCCAGAGGTCGAGAGCGCCGCTTGTTCCCTCGACTCCTCGACCTCTCGACTTCTCGACTCCCCCTCAAGCAACCCCAGCGCCGCCGCCGCGATGTCCTCCGGCTCGGCCATGCGGCCCATTCCCGTGCCCTCCCCGCGTGAGCCGAAAGCGCCGTAAACGGGACCGAGGAAATGATGACCCCATCCGCGCAGCCTCTCGGCGTTCGCCTGCACCGCCGGATGCTCCCACATGCGCTCGTTCATCGCGGGCACCCACAGCACCGGGGCGCGGACGCTGAGCAGGGTGGCGGAGGCGAGGTCGTCCCCCCGTCCGGTCGCCGCCCGCGCGAGGAGGTCGGCGGAGGCACCCACGATCACCACCGCGTCCGCCCGCGCGTGGGTGAGGTGCTGGGCGTCGGGGCGGGGTTCGAACCACGTGGCGTCGGTCGCCACCTCGCCGTCCGCCGCCGTCGCCAGGCTCAGTTCGGTGATGAAGGCGAGGGCCGCCGCCGTGGCGATCACCCGCACCCGCGCTCCCCGTTCCCGCAGTCGCCGCAGCACGCCGGGGGCCTTCACCGCCGCCATGCTGCCCCCCACGATGACGAGGACGGTGGGGGCCGGGGGGGTCGGGACGGACTCGTTCACGGGGGAAGTCTACGGGGTGGATGGGGGCCGTGGCCGACGACCCCGGACGCCGCGCGTGCCCCCCGGCTCCCCCGCCGGATTTCCCCTTTTCTCGCCCACACCGGGAGCTACACTCGGCCCCATGACCGCCTCCCTCAACCCCGTCGAGCGCGTTCTCGACGTGCCGGATGCCCTTACCCGCTGGGAGACCTATGCGCCCCGCTACGCCCGGCTTCAGGCTGCCGACCTCACCCCGGCGGACGTGCCCGCCTGGCTCGCCGAGTGGAGCGCGCTCGACGCGGAGGTGGCGGGCGTGGGTGCCAAGCTCGCCACCCACGCGGACCTCCACACGGATGACGAGGCGGTTCAGGCCCGTTTGACTGCGTTTCTGGAGGAGGTCTCGCCGCCGTCCCACCGGGTCGACCACGCGCTGACCGAGCGGCTGCTCGCCGTGCCGGACTACGTGCCCACACCCGACTTTGCCCTGACCTACCGCCGCTTCCGGGACGCCGCCGCCCTCTTCCGGGAGGCGAATGTGGAACTGGAGGTCACGCACGCGGCGCAGATGAACCGCCACGGCGTCATCACCGGCAATCAGGAGGTCCACCTGCGGGGCGAGACGTTGACCCTCCCGCAGGCGCGGCTGCGGCTCGACCTCCCTGACCGGGGCGAGCGTGAGGAGGCGTGGCGGGCGCTGACGGACAGCCACCTCGGCGTGACCCCCGACCTTGACGCGCTGATGCTCGACCTGATGGGCACGCGGCGGCAACTCGCGCGCAATGCCGACCTCCCGAACTTCCGGGACTACATGTGGCGGCGTCTCGACCGGGTGGACTACACCCCGGAGGACTGCCGCGCCTTCCACGAGGCCGTGCGGGACGAGGTGGTGCCCCTCACCACCCGGATGGTGGCGGAGGTCGCCGCACGGCTGGGGCTGGACACGGTGCGCCCCTGGGACTACAACCGCGCCCCCCTCGACGCCGAGGGCCGCGAGTCGCTGAGGCCCTTTTCCGGCGGGGCCGAACTCGAAACGCTGGCGCAGACGGCCTTCGACGGGCTGGACCCTGAACTCGCCGCCCGCTTCCGGTCCATGCGCGGCGGGCTGCTCGACCTCGAATCGCGGCCCGGCAAGATGACGCACGCCTACTGCCAGTACTTCCCTGTGAACAACGAACCCTTCGTCCTGATGAACGTGGTGGGCACCGCCGAGGACGTGCGGGTTCTCTTCCACGAGGTCGGGCACGCCTTCCACGGCTTCCTGAGCGGGGGCGCGCAGCCCCTGGTGTGGAACCGCTGGAGTCCCATCGAGTTCATCGAAATTCCGAGCATGGCGATGGAGTTCCTGACGCTCGACCACCTCGGGCACGTCTTCTCGCCGGAGGACCTCGCCCGTTACGTGGAAAAGCAGCTTCAGGGCGTCGTCGCCTTCCTGCCGTGGGCCGCGCAGATGGACGCCTTCCAGCACTGGCTCTACGCCGAGGCGGGGGAGGACGTGACGATGGCCGATCTCGACGCCAAGTGGCTGGAACTGGACCGCACCTACCACCCCTTCGTGAACTGGGACGGTCTGGACGAGGCGGCGCGGGCGAAGGGCTGGCATTACTACCACATCTTCCGCGCGCCCTTCTACTACATCGAGTACGCGATGTGCTACCTCGCCGCCGTCGGCGTGTGGCGGGGGGCCAGGCAGGACCCCGCCCGCGCCCTGGCGAACTACAAGGCCAGCCTGCGCCTCGGGGGCACCGTGCCCGTCCCCGAGCTGTACCGTGCGGCGGGCGTGGAGTTCCGCTTCGACCGGGAGTACATCCGGGACCTGATGGGGTTTCTGGGAGAGCAGTTGGGGGAGCGGTCAGCCCTCAGCGGTCAGCCGTCAGCGAGGGAAGGCTGAGGCTCAAGCGTCCCTTTGCTGATGGCTGAAAGCTGACGGCTGACGGCTCCTCCGCCACCTGGCCGATGCACTCCAGACCCTCGGCGCGCACACTGGCGGCATGACCCGCACCCTGACCGTGACCCCGTTCGATCCCGTGTCCGCGTCGGCGGCGGCGCGTCTGCGGGTTGGGCAACTGCTCACCGACAGCCACAGCTTCGCGTTCCCGGAGGACCCACCTCTTGTCCCGGAGCGTGAGGCGCTGGGTCTCACCCACCTCACCCCCGGCGAGGCGATGGCCCACTTCGTCGTCTGGGACGGCGAGGAAGGGACGGAGGCGCTGGGCTGGGGCAGCCTGGACTACAGCCTGACCGAGAACCTGCACGCGGTGCACGCCCGGCTCGTCGTCCACCCGAGCAAGCGACGGCGGGGGCTGGGGCGCGACCTCGCCCGCGTGCTGGAGGGAGTGGCCCGGCGCGAGGGCCGCCGCGTCGTCACCTTCGGAACCAACGACCGGGAACCCGCCGGGTCCATCCTCGCCCGCCTGCTGGGGGCCGAACCCGCGCTGCCCATGCGCGTCAGCCAGCTCGACCTCGCCCGCGTGTCCGGGGACCTGCTGGCCGCCTGGACCACCCGACCGGACGGCGACCCGTACCGCCTGCACCTGTGGGAGCGCGTGCCGGAGGAGTTCCTGGCGCGGACGGCGGAGATCATGATGGTGATGAACACGGCCCCGCGCGGCGACCTCGACGTGGAGGACTGGCAGATCAGGCCCGAGATGATCCGCGCGTGGGAGGCGATGGGCGACGAGAGCGGCACCGTGCGCCTGCTCCTCGCCGCCGAGGACACCCGCACCGGGGAACTCGCCGGATACACCGAGATTTACTGGAATCCGGGGCGTGCGCCCCTCGCCCACCAGGGAGCGACCGCCGTCCGTCCGTCCCAGCGCGGCCAGGGCCTCGGCAAGTGGCTCAAGGCCGAGATGCTGAGCCATGTCCGCGAACGCTGTCCGGGAGTACAGGTCATCCGCACGGGCAACGCCCACGAGAACGCCGCCATGCTGGGCATCAACGTGGCGATGGGCTTCGAGCCGTGGGGGGAGTTCACGGAGTGGCAGGTGAGGCTAGGGGAGAAGGGATGAGGGTTGAGGAATAAGGGATGAGGGGACCGGGAAAACTTTCGGTCCCTTCGTCTTTCCCTGGCGACTGGAAGCTGGCGACTGGCCACCCCTCCGCCCTACTTCCCCAACCTCACCCGGAAGCCCCGCAACTCATACCCCTTGACCGTCTCGTTGAAGGTCACGGTGGGCGGCGTGACGACCTCCAGATCGCGCCACACCAGCAGGCGGCGCAGGAACACGTCGCTCTCGGCGATGGCGAGGAAGGCACCGGGGCAGCGGTGGTGGCCGTCCCCGAAGGCGAGGAGCTGGGGCGGCACCCCGCGCGGCAGGGCGCGACCGGGGCAGAGTCGCCCGGCGTCACCTCCCACCACCTCCCGGTCCACGTTCGCGTCGCTGACGTTGAGCGCGAGGAGGCTCCCGGCAGGAACGTCAACGCCGCCCACGGTGAGGTACGTCTCGGCGCGGCGGTAGAGCATGGTCACGACGGGTTCGAGGCGCAGAATCTCGTGGAGGATGGCGTATCTCTCGCGCTCGGTGCCGTGGACGTACTCGGCGCGCAACTCTGGGTCGCCCAGCAGGTGCCACGCGGCGGCGGAGATGAACTCGCGGGTCGTGACCATGCCCGCCGTGCCGTAGGTCAGGCACTCGGTCAGGATTTCGGTGTCGTTGTAGCCCCGGTCGAGGAGGTGGCTGATGAGGTCGTCCCGCCGCTCGCGCCGCCGGGCGAGGATGGCGGGCCGCACGTCCAGCAGATAGAAGGCCCCCACCTGCGCCTGACTGAGCAGTCCCTCCAGCCGCCCCCCCGTCCGCGTGGCCCCCGGCTCGCTGTCGGCCCCGCCCTCCACGAAGGCCATGACGCGGCGCTCCAGCCCCGGCACCACACTGCTCGTCAGGCCCACGACCTGCGCGGCCACCTCCACGGCGAGGCGCAGGCTCAGGTCGTCGAGGTTCATCTCCCCGCGCCGGGCGAGGTCCCCGACGAGGCGGTCGGCCAGGGCCGCGATCATGGGACGGTAGCCCGCGACGGCGGCGGGCGTGAAGTACCGCGCCGTCTGCCGCCGCATCGTGTGGTGTTCCTCGCCCTCCGCGAACAGCACGGGCTGGCGGTTCAGGCTGGGCACGCCCGAGACCGCCTCCGACATGAAGCCCGCCTGCCGCACCCCCTCGCCCCGCAACACACCCTGCGCGGCCTCGAAGCTGTGGACCCGGTAGACGCCCCGCTCGCCCCGCGTCACGCCCGGCCCGTCGTGCGGCGGGTCACGGCGCGTCAGCGAGGCGTGGTCGGCGGGTCCGTGGGGGCCGAAGGGACAGCGGGCGGGGGTGGGTTCGGTCGTCACGGGGGAAGTATCGCGCCCCGTCGGTGAGGGAGGTGGGGTCTGTGTGGAGGGGACTTGATACGGATTCCGATGGAGCAGTGACAACACCCGTTTCATCCGAGCGGAGCGAGAAGGAACACAAGGGTTTCGGGGAAAGGAGGGATCGAATCGGCGTCCTCCCGCTTCGACCACGGACTGGACGGAAACCGTATGACCGGTGGGGGCGTGCCCGTTCAAATCCGCCAGCCGACCGCGCCCGCGCCTCCGTGAGGACCCTTCCCCCTTACCCTGTTCCCCATGCCCCCCGCCCTCGAACTCCTCGCGCCCGGCGTCCACTTCCTGCCGGGGGCCGTCAACAGCGTCGTTCTGGAGGACCGCCGGGGCGGTGCCCTGCTCGTGGACACGGGACTGGACGAGTCGCACGCGCGGAAGCTGCTGCGGGCGCTGGAGGCGGCGAGGCTCACGCCCACGGGCATCCTCAACACCCACAGCCACGCGGACCACCACGGCGGGAACATCCACCTCCTGAGACGCTTTCCCGAACTCAAGGTCTTCGCGCCGCCGCTGGAGGAGGCCGTCATCACCCATCCCATCCTCGAACCCCTCACCCTCTTCGGTGCCCGGCCCCCGCGCGAGCTTCAAACGAAGTTCCTCCTCGCGCCCCCCAGCCCCGCCCGCCTCGCGCCCGAACCCGGCCTGTGCCGTATCGGCGGAGTGGACCTCGAACTGATCGAGGTGGCGGGTCACGCGAGCATGATGTACGCGGTGCGGGTGGGCGAGGTGCTCTACGCCGCCGACGCCCTCTTCGGGCCGGAGGCGCTGGGCAAGCACCCCCTGACCTTCTGCGCCGACTCCGCCTTGCAGAAGGAGGCCGCCGCCCGGCTGGGGGAACTGGAGGGCGTGCGCGTCGTGCTGCCGGGCCACGGCGGGCCGGCGGACGACCTCGCCGGACTGGTGGCCGCCAACCTCGCCGCCTATGGGCGGACGACGGACGCGGTGCTGGGAGCGGTGCGGGCGGGCGCGGCCCCCGTGGACGACCTCCTCGCCCGCGTGTGCGACACGCTCGGCGTGACGATGACGACTGCGGGTGCCGTGGTCCTCAACCGGGCGGTGGTGAGCGCCCACCTCACCGAGCTGCTGGAGCGTGACGAGATCGTGATGGGCGTGGAGGGCAACCGCCTGCTGTTCCGCTTGGTGTGAGCGTGAAGGAAACTCCTAGAGGCGGCGGGGGGGTGCGGGGGTAGCTTGACGCCATGACCCGCAAAACCACCACGAAGCGCGGTGCCAAGTCCGCCCCGCCCGCCCTGCCCGCGACCGACGACGTGCAGTCGAGCGACATGCAGATGGACGCGGCCCCGCACCCCTCCCAGACCTCCCCCGCCTCCAGCGACGCGCAAGGCGGCAACGGGGCGGGCGCGAACGCAGCGGGCGCGGTGCCCGAGGACCCCTCGAAGGCCGACGCCGCGCACCTGAACACGCCCTTCAACCGGCTGGTGGACCACGGCTACCTCTCGGAGGAGGAGTTCGGCACCGTCGCCGAGACGTTGCAGCGCAACCTCGCCACGAGCATCTGCCTGTACCTGAAGTTCAAGAAGTACCACTGGGACATCCGGGGCCGCTTCTTCCGCGACCTGCACCTCGCCTACGACGAGTTCATCGACGAGATGTTCCCCTCCATCGACGAGCAGGCCGAGCGCCTCGTGGCCCTGGGCGGCAGCCCCGTCGCCGCGCCGAGTGACCTCGACCGCTTCAGCAGCGTGAAGGTGCCCACCGAGACCGTCCGCGACGCCCGCACCCAGGTCGCCGATCTCGTGGAGGACCTGACGCGCGTGTCGAAGGGCTACCGTGACGACTCCAAGACGGTGGACGACGCCAACGACCCCGCCACCGCCGACCTGTACAACGGCTACGCCGCCACCCACGACAAGATTCGCTGGATGCTCCAGGCGATGATGGACGACGACCGGATGAATTGACGGCTGCCCGAAGGGCCGAGCGGAGCGAGAAGCCGAGAGACCACCGGGCCGCCCCGGTGGTCTTCTTTGGAGGCGCTGGTGAGCAAGAAGTTCGACTACGCCCTCAACTACGCCGAACTCGACCTGCGCGCTCACCCGGAACTCTACCGGGTCGGCGTGGGTGAGCAGGGCGTGTTGCTCGTGCAGCCGTACAAGTCGGAGATTCTGCCCCACTGGCGCTTCGCCACGCCGGACGCGGCCCGCGCGAGCAGCGAGACGATCTACGGCATGTTCCTCGCCTACCTCGCCGCCGGGGATTTCGTGGGGGCGGACATGGCCCGCAAGTTCCTCCAGATGGGCTTCACCCGCTCGCGGCGCTATGCCAACCACAAGGGTGGCAAGAAGTACGACGGCCCCGTCCCCGACGACAAGAAGGGCCGCAGCGGTGCCCACGGTCGCGCCGAATTGCCCCGCTCCCCGGAGGACCCCGTGAAAGCTGAGTCCGCCCGCATCTTCAAGGCGAAGTGGGACGAGGCCGAGGCGAATCCCGAATATGCACGGTTGAAAAAGGAGCACCGGGCGCGGTATGGGTGAGGGCGGGAGTATCCGCGCGCATACCTTGACGCGCCGTGCATAAGGCGCTATCTTTCTAACATCACCGCCCGACGAGGCGGCTTTTTTATTGCTTGTAAGCGGAGGTTGAGGCCAGCACGGCGAGGTCGGCGGGCGTGTTGACATTTCGCAGGGCGTCCGGCGCAGCACTCTGAATGACCGCATGCGAGACGAACACGGTCCTAGTCGGATCGGCGGCAGCTCTCAACCGACGTTCCCCGGCGTTCAACACTGCCGTGACGTGGGGCAGCAACTCCGTGTGATACAGCGCCGCGAGTGGCTGCGGACGCTCTGTCTCGTCCAGCGCGAGGACCGCCTGACTCTCCGGCGTGCGCGCGGCAGCGAGTGTCCCCCAGTACCCTGGCGTCAGCCGGGGCATATCCACCCCCGCGAGGGCGACCCAGCCCGCGCCCCACTCCTCCCGAACAACGATTAGAACGGCTTCCAATGCGGCCAGCGGTCCCTCACCGGGGCGGGTGTCGGGCACGTCCCGCCAGTTAGGCAACGTGTACCGTCCCGGCGGGGCGACGAGAAGACGCAACTGGCATCCATCCAAACTCGCGGCGACATGGTGGAGGAGGGGCTGACCCTCCAACATCGCCAGCGCCTTGTCGCTCCCGAAGCGGCTGGAGCGCCCGCCTGCCGTGACCGCGCCCGCGAAGTCGAAGGGTGGGGGCAGAGCCGTCATCACCGGGCACGCCCGTCCTCGGGCGGAATTCGGGGATCGGTGGGCATAAGCAAAGAGGAACCTCCCGCGATTTTAAGGTCCCAGGCACCTCCCCTCGAACCAAGGCGACGATTAAGCCGAAAAGGACTTGACAATTCTGCCCAAAACAGAACAATGCGGGTATGGAGAACCTGCTGAAGAAGGCTGGCGCGATGCTCGCCCACCTCGACCTGTTCAACCACATGTTGCACCTGCGAGGGCTTTTGCAGCTTGCAGCGCACATGGAGGAGCGAGGCGACCGGGTGACGCTGATCTCGCCCGAGGCGATCACGCTCGTCGGGGCCGAGATGACGACCGATCCCAACGTCACCACGAGCAAGGGCGCGACCGTGGAGGCGGGCACGGCCTACAGCGTCCTGCGGACCCTCAAGGGGCACGACGCGCCGGAGTATGCCGTCACGCGCGAGGAACTCAAGGCGCTGAACGCGCGGGCCGTCGCCGATCTGGAGTCGAGCGACGCCATGCGGGCGTTCGGGGAGACGCTGGCGCGCATCGGGGTTCCGAGCGGGGCGGGTGCGGACACGTCGCCCGAGCGGCCCACGCGTGGACGCCGGGCGGCGGAGGCGGACGCGGCCCCGGAGCAGCCTGCGGCGTAACGGGCTGATCAGGTCGCTTGATCTCGTGTCTTTCCGTCTTGGTTGACCCGAGACGCGCGGACAAGCCTGATCCTGTGCGACTTACAGGCCACCCCGCATCGGCCCCTCCGTTCCGGGCGGCCCTGCTGTCCCTGCTTTGCGCGAGGCGACCCATCCTTGCGCGGCCTCCCCCCGGCGGCGTATACTTCTCCGGTTGGAAACTGACCGGGACAGGGTTGCACCGGGAGGTTTTTCGGCACGCGCGCCCCTTCCGCCGATGCTGACGGCGGCTGACGCGGCACGTTGATCACCTCGGAGCTGTCCCAGCCGTCAACCCGTGCCTGCCCCCAGGAGTGGGCGGGCCTTCCCGCGAGGCGTGATCCTCGCAAGAGATAGGAGTGATTTCCCTGCCTACCGTTCAACAACTGCTCCGCAAGGGGCGCACCGTGCTGCCCAAGAAGAGCAAGGTCCCGGCCCTCAAGGGCAGCCCCTTCCGCCGTGGCGTCTGCACGGTCGTGAAGACCACCACGCCCAAGAAGCCCAACTCGGCGCTTCGCAAGATCGCCCGCGTGCGGCTGTCCAGCGGCTTCGAGGTCACGGCGTACATCCCCGGCGAGGGCCACAACCTCCAGGAGCACAGCGTCGTCCTGATTCGCGGCGGTCGTGTGAAGGACCTGCCCGGCGTGCGCTACCACATCGTGCGCGGCTCGCTCGACACCCAGGGCGTGAAGGACCGCAACAAGAGCCGCTCCAAGTACGGCACGAAGAAGCCCAAGGCGGGCGCTGCCGCCGCCGCCGGCAAGAAGAAGTAGGACCCCGCGTCCGGGTGAGCGGGGGAGAGACTGGCCCCCGCCCCTCCTGCGGGCAAGTGGCCGTCCCTCGTGGAGGTGAGGCCCATGTACCGAGTCAGCGTGTCCCGAGCCGGGACCTAAGGAGCACAGCATGGCACGTCGCCGCAGAGCAGAAGTGCGCCCCATTCAGCCCGACCTGGTGTACCAGGACGTGCTGGTGAGCGCGATGATCAACCGCATCATGGAAGACGGCAAGAAGAACCTCGCCAGCCGCATCTTCTACGGGGCCTGCCGCCTCGTGCAGGAGCGCACCGGCCAGGAGCCGCTGAAGGTCTTCAAGCAGGCCTTCGATAACGTCAAGCCCCGTGTCGAGGTCCGCTCACGCCGCGTCGGCGGCAGCACCTACCAGGTGCCCGTCGAGGTCAGCGTCCGCCGTCAGCAGAGCCTGACCCTGCGCTGGATGCTGGGTGCTGTGGAGGGCCGTCCCGAGCGCACCGCCATCGAGCGCCTCGCGGGCGAGATCATGGACGCCGCGCAGGGACGTGGCGGCGCGATCAAGAAGAAAGACGACGTGGAGCGCATGGCGGAAGCCAACCGCGCCTACGCGCACTACCGCTGGTAAACGGGCGGGCGGGCCGAGAGCCGTCAGCCTTCAGCGGTCAGCCGTCAGCCCAGCCAGCTTCCGCTGACGGCTGATGGCTGAAAGCTGAAAGCCCCGAATACCCAGCCTCAAGGGAGTCAATCATGACCACCAAATCCCAGAGCTATCTCACTCACTTCCGCAACATCGGGATTGCCGCGCACATCGACGCGGGCAAGACCACGACCACCGAGCGCATCCTGTACTACACCGGGCGCACCCACAACATCGGCGAGGTCCACGACGGGGCCGCCACGATGGACTGGATGGAGCAGGAGCGCGAGCGCGGCATCACCATCACCGCCGCCGCCACGACCGCCAAGTGGAAGCACAGCGGCAACGGTGAGGAGTACACCGTCAACATCATCGACACGCCCGGCCACGTGGACTTCACCATCGAGGTCGAGCGGTCCATGCGGGTGCTGGACGGCGCGGTCGCGGTGTTCGACTCCTCGCAGGGCGTCGAGCCGCAGTCCGAGACCGTGTGGCGTCAGGCCGACCGTTACGGCGTGCCGCGCATCGCGTTCTCGAACAAGATGGACAAGACGGGTGCCAGCTTCGAACTCGTGCTGAACGACATCCGCGAGCGCCTCGGCGCGATCCCCGCGCCCATCCAGTACCCGATGGGTGAGGAGAACGAGTTCAAGGGCATCATCGACATCGTGCGCCAGCGCGCGTACACGTACACCAACGACCTCGGCACCGAGATTCAGGAGCACGACATCCCCGCCGAGTACGCGGGCAAGGTGACCGAGATGCGCGCCGCGCTCATCGAGGCCGCCGCCGAGGTGGACGAGGACCTGATGCTGATGTACCTCGAAGGTGAGGAACCCAGCGTCGAGCAGCTCGTCTTCGCCATCCGCAAGGGCACCATCGAGCAGCGCATCTTCCCGGTGCTGTGCGGCAGCGCGCTGAAGAACAAGGGCGTGCAGCTCCTGCTCGACGCCGTGATTGACTACCTGCCCAGCCCGCTGGAGGTTCCGGCCATTCGCGGCAAGCAGGAGGACAGCGAGGAGACCACCGAGTTTCCCGCCGATCCCGAGGGCAAGCTCGCGGCGCTGGCGTTCAAGATCATGGCCGACCCCTACGTGGGCCGCCTGACCTTCGTCCGCATCTACTCGGGCACCATGCAGTCGGGCAGCTACGTGCAGAACGCCACGAAGGACAAGCGTGACCGCGTGGGCCGCCTCCTCAAGATGCACGCCAACTCCCGTGAGGAAGTCACCGAGCTGCGCGCGGGCGAACTGGGGGCCGTGATCGGCCTCAAGGACGCGGGCACCGGCAACACCCTGATCGGCGACGGTGACGACCGCGTGCTGCTGGAGAGCATCGACGTGCCCGAACCCGTCATCAAGCTCGCCATCGAGCCGAAGACGAAGGCCGACCAGGAGAAGATGGGCGTGGGCCTGCAAAAGCTCGCCGAGGAGGACCCGACCTTCCGCGTTGAGTCCGACCAGGAGAGCGGCCAGACCACCATCTCCGGCATGGGTGAGCTGCACCTCGAAATCCTCGTGGACCGCCTCAAGCGCGAGTACAAGGTGGATGCGAACGTGGGTGCCCCGCAGGTCGCGTACCGTGAGACCATCACGCGGGCCGTGGACGTGGAGGGCAAGTTCGTCCGCCAGTCGGGTGGTCGCGGGCAGTTCGGCCACGTGAAGATCAAGGCCGAGCCGCTGGAGCCGGGCGCGGGCTTCGTCTTCGAGAACATCGTGGTGGGCGGCACCGTGCCCCGCGAGTTCGTCGGACCGGCCCAGAAGGGCATCGAGGAGGCCATGCAGTCCGGGCCGATGCTCGGCTTCCCGGTCGTGGACATGAAGGTCAGCTTGTACGACGGCTCGTACCACGAGGTCGACTCCAGCGAAATGGCGTTCAAGATCGCCGGTTCGATGGCCCTCAAGGAGGCCGTGCAGAAGGGTGCGCCCGCGCTGCTCGAACCCATCATGCGCGTCGAGGTGACGGTGCCCGACGACTTCATGGGCGACATCATCGGCGACCTGAACTCCCGCCGTGGGCAGATTCAGGGCATGGAGGCGCGCGGCAACGCCCAGATCGTCAAGGCGTTCGTGCCGCTCTCGGAGATGTTCGGCTACGCGACCGACATGCGCTCGATGACGCAGGGCCGCGCCTCTTACTCGATGTTCTTCGACCACTACAGCCAGGTGCCCAACAACCTCGCGCAGCAACTCATGAAGAAGTAAGTCCCTCGGGATTCCGGGGCCGTCTCCTCACGGGGGGCGGCCCCCTTTCTCTGCCCTCCCTTTGCCCCCACACCGGGCGGCGCGTTAGCCTGCGCCCATGACCGTTCCCGCCCCCGCCGCCCGGCCCCCCCGCCTCGCCTTCATCACGGTGCCGCTCCTCATCCAGATCATCCTCAACGCCCTGTCGATGCTGATCCTGCCCTTCTCCGGCGGCGTTGTGAACGAGTTGCTCGCCCAGATGGCCCAGCAGACGGGCGGACAGGCCATCACGTTGCCCCCGGAGGCGGTCACGTCCGCGCTGTGGGTGGCCTTCGCGTTCACGGCGGCCTTCGTGCTGCTGCTGTCCTTCACGCGCCGGGCCGTGCTGGAGGGCCGCTCCTGGGGCCGGGTCGTCAGCATCGTGCTCGGGGTGCTCTCCCTTCTGAGCTTCCCCCTCGGCACCATCCTCGGTATCTTCATGCTCATCGGTGCCTTCGACCGGGACGTTCAGAGGTACGTGAGCCGCTAAGGGGTGAGGTTTGGGGGCTGAAGCGTGAAGCACCAACCTCCTTCACTGACCGCTGAAAGCTGACGGCTGACCGCTCTCCCCCTCCCACCCAGGTCCCTACTGTTATGTTGGACACCTTCCCGCGAGCGGGAAGAAGGGGGAGCGTGTGAGACGAGGCGTGATGGTGCTGGGGGCCGCCCTGCTCTTGGGTGGGGTGGGGGGGGCGCAGACGGGTTCGGCGGGGGGCAAGGTGCCGCTGGCGACGGGCACGGGCGGGGCGGTCTCGACGGTGGACCTCGACGCCAGCCGCGCGGCGATGCAGATTCTGGAGTCGGGCGGCAACGCGGTAGACGCGGCGGTCGCGGCGGCGGCGAGCCTCGGCGTGACCGAGCCGTTCTCCTGCGGGATCGGGGGCGGCGGCTTCATGGTGATCTATCTGGCGCGGGAGAACCGCGTCGTCACCATCGACCACCGCGAGGCGGCCCCGGCGTCGTTCACGCCGACGGTCTTCTCGGAGAACGGGCAGCCCATCCCCTTCGACCAGCGGGTGACGAGCGGCCTCTCGGCGGGTGTGCCCGGCACGGTGAAGGGCTGGGAGGAGGCGTTGACGCGCTACGGCACCCGCACCATGCGGCAGGTGCTCGCGCCCGCCATCCTGACCGCGCGCTACGGCTTCACGGTGGACGAGAACTACCGTGCTCAGGTGCAGGAGAACGAGGCCCGCTTCCGCGCCTTCACGAGCACAACCTCGCTGTACCTGCCGAACGGGGAACTGCCCGTGCTCGGTCGGCGGATCAACAACCCCGACCTCGCTCGCACCTACGACACCATCGCGCGGCAGGGGGCGAAGGGCTTCTACACGGGTGCCGTGGCCGAGGCCATCGCCGCGACCGTCAACACTCCGCCCGTAGCGCCGAACAACACCCTCAACGTCCGTAAGGGCAACATGACGCCCGCCGACCTCGCCAACTACGAGGCCCGCGTTCGCCCGCCCGTTGTCAGCACCTACCGGGGCTACACGATCTACGGGATGCAGCCGCCCTCCAGCGGTGGCCTGACTATCGCCGAGGCGCTCAACATTCTGGAGGGCTACGACCTCGCGGGCCTGAGCGAGGTGGAGGCATATCAGCGGTACATCGAGGCGTCAAGGCTCGCCTTCGCTGACCGGGGGGCGTATATGGCCGACCCGGAGTACACCGATGTTCCCCGCAACGGCCTGCTGAGCAAGGAGTTCGCCACCGAGCGCCGGGGCTTGATCGGTCCCCGTGCCACGCCCAGCTCCGTGCCCCCTGGCGACCCCTTCCGCTTTCAGGCGGACCCAAGTACGCCCCTGCGTCCCGCCGCCCCCGCCGGTTACGAGGGCAACGACACCACCCACCTCACCGTCAGCGATGCGGAGGGCAACGTCGTCGCCTATACCTTCACCATCGAGTCTATCGGCGGCAACGGGATGGTGGTGCCGGGGCACGGCTTCCTGCTCAATAACGAACTCACCGACTTCGACGTGGCGGCCTCCCACCCCAACGTCCCCGAGGCGGGCAAACGGCCACGCTCCAGCATGAGTCCCACCATCGTGTTCCAGAACGGTAAGCCGGTCCTCGCGCTCGGTAGTCCAGGCGGCTCCACGATCATCACGACGGTCCTGCAAACGCTGGTGGACGTGCTCGACCGCAAGAAGTCGCTCGCGGACGCCTTCGCCGCGCCCCGCTTCTCGCAGCGCAACTCGGCGACGACGGGCGTGGACCTCGGCGGAGAGAACACCCCGCTGGGGCAGGGCCTGGCGGCGCTGGGTTACGCCTGGGCACCGACGCCCCAGATCGGACGGCTGACGGCCATCGGCTTTGGCGAGGGTGGGACCGTGACGGCGGCGGCGGAACCCGTGCGCGGCGGGGGCGGCAGCGCGCTCGTGCAGACGGGCCGCTAAGAGCCGGACCGGGCAAGGGGTCGCCTCCGTGGAGGGGCGGCCCTTGCTTTTGCCCTGACCCTCGCTGCCGTGTGGGACGCCAAACACGTCCGGCGCGGCTGCCCCGCAGGCTTGCCATCTGCCCGCCTTTCCTGTAGTCTATGCCTTCGGTGCGCTGAAAAGCGTCGGCGCAACGTGCCGTGAGGCGGGTCATTTCGACCTCGGCCCCGGCGGGAATCAACCCAATGTGGACCCCTGTTCACCCCCGCACCCGATCAAAGGGCCGGAAAAACATGTGGTCCACCGCTTGGAGGAGAAACGAACATGGCCAAAGGAACGTTTGAGCGGACGAAGCCCCACGTGAACGTCGGGACGATCGGGCACGTGGACCACGGCAAGACCACGCTGACCGCCGCGATCACCTTCACCGCCGCCGCCTCGGACCCCACCG